>JBGCEM010000205.1:0-17651 GCA_045106335.1 Paracoccaceae bacterium
ACCCACGCCAAGAACCGCCCCTTTGATGATCCTTCAGGCGCGCGGTTGCGGGCCTGGTTGGGGATTGATCGGGGCACGTTTTACGACGATTCGCGCATTGGTATTTTCCCCATGGCGCTGTGTTTTCCCGGAACGGGCAAGGGCGGAGACCTGCCCCCACCCAAAATCTGCGCGCAGACCTGGCGCGCGCCGGTCCTTGCTGCGCTGCCCCAAATCGATCTGACCTTGGTCTTGGGGAGCTACGCGATTGCCTGGCATCTGCCAGACCTTAAGGGCAAATCTGTCACCCAAGCCGTGCAATTGTCGGCCAAAGGAAACAACTCCACCTATGTGCTGCCCCATCCAAGCCCGCGCAACAATCGGTGGCTTAAGCACAATCCTTGGTTTGAACAAGATGTGATCCCGCGTATTCAACACCGTGTGGCCCAGATTTTGAACGCGCCCACTGTGGCCTAAATTGGTGCGCGAATTTTTTACCAACGGGCTATATTCAAATAGAAGCAATGGGGGCAATGGAATGACTTTTTTGACAGACGGGCGAATTGCAACATGAGCGAAACGCCTTTGGATCTGGCATATCGTGTCAGTGAGCGATCTGATGCGGACCGGCTGCGTTACTATGCGGCCCTTGCGGATACGGAACTTTATGTGCTGCTGACCAAAGACCCGGTCAAGGACGATATTTCGCCCCGTGTGTTCCCGCTTGAGGGGCAGGACTATGTGATGGCCTTTGATACAGATGCGCGCCTTGCGGATTTCGCCAAGGGTATGGCCCCCTATGCGGCCCTTCCAGGACGGGTTTTGGCGCAAGTTCTCAGCGAAGCGGGCTTGGGCTTGGGAATAAATTTGGATGTTGCGCCTTCGTCCAATGTGTTGCCCCCGGATGCGCTGAAATGGCTTGTCAGCACGTTGGACACAGACATGCCGGATGTGGCTGAGGCCCAGCTGCGCACAGTTGAAGGCCCGGGCAAAGTTCCAGACATCTTGCTGGAAGCGCTTGGTGCGCGCCTTACCGTGTCGGCGGGGCTGGCGAAAGTGGCTGTGTTGGTGCGCGCTGAATTTGCCAGCGGTCAAACGGGATATGTTTTGGCCATTATTGGGGCCAAGTCGCGCGCAGAACCCGCCTTGGCACGTGCGGTCAGCGAGGCGTTGACCTTTTCTGGCGTCGAAGCTGGGTATCTGGATGTGGCCTTCATCGCAGATGGCACTGACATTGCGGAAAAAATCCAGCGCGTCGGTTTGCGCTTTGATATCCCCCAACCGCAACCGCCCGAGGCACGCATCCCCGCAGCCCCTGGCAGTGATCCGGCCCAGCCGCCAAAACTGCGTTGACGATCACGCAGATCACGCAAGATCTCACATGCGCGTTAGCAAAGCTTACACCCTATAGGGCCACACCCTATTCTTTGCTAACACGACCCAACAGCATTGCGTCTGTGGCTTAGATTTCAATCCTCCGAAAGGATCCGACACCGATGACACACTTTTCAAAATTGCTGACAAGCGCGGCATTCGCACTCACACTGGCCGGATCTGCATTCGCGGGCGAACAATATGTGGACGAGACCGGTTTTGCGATCTCGGGACATGATGTGGTTGCGTATTTCAGCTTGCCGTCCAATCCAGTTGGCACATCCCAAACACCAGCTGTCCCAGGTCGTGCAGACATCACAGCCGAATATAATGGCGCGACTTGGGCGTTTTCCACAGAAGAAAACCGCGATATGTTTGTCGCGAACCCAGCCAAATTCGTCCCGCAGTTCGATGGCCATTGTGCTTACGGCGTTGCCAAAGGCGGTAAGGTGCCCGCCAACCCGAACCTGTGGCGCATCGTGGATGATAAGCTGTATCTGAACATCACCACGACGGTCGTTGGGTTCTGGGAAGAAGACATTCCCGGCAACATCAATCGTGGCAATGGCAATTGGGCAAGCATTGAGCCGGATGATGCCTCTGATCGCACGATCCCGAAATTTACGTCAGCCGCACCGACCGGCGGATGAGTGACTCCGCAAAGATGAAATCCCGTCCGTCCGTGTTTACGCGGCGGGCGGTGGTATTTGGCGTCTTGGCTGCGGGCGGGGCCGCGGTCTTTGGGGCGCAATGGTTCAATGTCTCGGCCCAGGTCACCGAAGACGCCCTGTCTGTGCAGGACGCGCACAAAGCCGCGCTGGCACAAGACATTGTTCTGATTGATATTCGCCGCCCCGATGAGTGGGCGCGCACCGGGGTCGGCCAAGGGGCCACGCCCTTGGATATGCGCCGCGACGATTTTGTTAAGGCTTTGCTGACTATCACGAAGGGTGATTTGTCACGCCCAATTGCACTGATTTGCGCGCGCGGTGTGCGATCGCGTAAGATGACAGCGCGCTTGCAAGCCTCTGGATTTACCAAGATAATTGATGTGCCCGAAGGGATGCTGGGATCTGGGGCAGGCCCGGGTTGGCTGCGTGCAGGGCTACCGGTGGACAAAATATGACCAAGTTTGGGATACCTGTTTTGGCGGTCACGCTGTCGATATGCGGCACGTCGTCATTGGCTGGATGTGGCGCCGACCCCGATCCCTGCACGATCCCGTCCGGTAGCTACCACGCAGTGCCAGCTGAGGGCGCCGCCATTGGGGCTTTGATGTTTTTGCATGGTTGGGGCTCGTCGGGGCTTGGGTCCTTGCGCATGACGGGAATGGTGCAGACCTTTACCCAAGCCGGTTATGTCGTGATCACCCCGAATGGCACCCCGCGCGAAGGGCGCACGGGCCGAGGCTGGTCATTTCACCCGGACCGTCCTGCACCCCGTGACGAGAATGTGTTTTTACAAACGGTGCGCGATGACGCGGCGGCGCGGTTTGGCTTTGACGCAGATGCTGTCCTGTTGTCTGGCTTTTCGATTGGCGGGTCTATGGCGTCTTATGTGGCTTGCCATACGCCGGCCGCCTTTGCGGCTTATGCGCCGGTCGGAGGTGGGCTTTGGCGTCCGCATCCAGACAGCTGCGCCGGGCCTGTTAAGTTGTTGCACACCCATGGCTGGAAAGATGGCACCGTTCCATTAGAGGGACGCGTGCTGCGCGGCGGCTCATTTCAGGACCCGGATGCGCTGATCCAGGGCGATGTCTTCGCCACATTTGAACGCTGGCGTGTTGCAAATGAATGCATAAATCACAAACCAGACCGTTTTGCGTTTTCAGACACCTATTGGCGCCGGGCGTGGGACAATTGCGCACCGGGTTCGGCCTTGGAATTTGCAATGCATGCTGGGGGTCACTCGGTGCCCAAAGGTTGGGCGGCGATGGCCTTAGAATGGTTTGAAAACACGACTGCTCCCGAGTAAGCGGCTTTGTCTGTTATTCCGCTGGTGCTTTGATCTGCCCATCCAAATAAGCCTTCATCCGCAACCGGTTGGCGCGGGCGCGGGTGACAATTGCAGGTTCGCGCAACGTGTTTGGACTGTCGAGTTGAAATGCTTTTGGCGCATGATCGACCAAGTTTAAGCTGCTTAAGGCCGACAGCGGAATGGCGCAGGTCAGACTGATGACAATCGGTAGCAACCAAAGCGAGATCACCCCAAGCGACAGCCCCGCAGCCAGCGCAAATCCCAAAAACGTTTCCAACCAATGCATGCGTACCAATGTTGCCAAGGGGTAGATTTGTGCATTTCGGTTTTGCGGGGTCCAGGGCTCGTGTTGGGTCAAGACAGCCCGTATCACGGCGCGACATTGTTGGATCATTAAGATCGGCGCGTACAAAATCGACATCAGCAATTCGATCAGGAACGCCAAAAAGAACTGCGCCCGCCCGCCAAAAATTCGATGTGCTTTGGGATGGAGGGCAATCACCGCCGCACCGGTCAATTTCGGGGTCAGCAAAACTGCGTACATGATCACCAAAAACAGCGCCGAGTTGATCTCGGTCATCACCGGCCAATCGGGATAAAGCGGGCTGTCTTCGCGGAAATACCGGATCACATTTTGATCTTCGTTCTTGCCCAGCAGCGCCCAGGCCAGCAGCAGCAAAAACCACGCGGGCGAAAGCAAATAACTCATAGCGCCGTGAAACAGGTGAAATCGTGACACCGGGTGGAGCCCGCGTGTGCCCAGCAGGCGCAGATGTTGCAGATTGCCGCGACACCAACGGCGGTCGCGCAACACATGGTCGATCAACGTCGCCGGCGTTTCCTCAAAGCTACCCGACAGACGTGGCAGGAACTTCACCCGCCACCCCGCACGGCGCAGCAGGCCCGCTTCGACAAAATCATGGCTTAGGATCAAGCGATTGCCTTTCAAACGCGGCAAACCAGCAGCAGCAGCAAAGGCATGTGTGCGAATAATTGCGTTGTGGCCCCAATAATTGCCCTCGGTTTGCGCCCATTGCGCAAGCCCTTCAGAAAGCAACCACCCATAAGCGATATTGGCAAATTGCTGGGTACGTGCGAACAAAGTTTCAGCCCCGATCAAAGTTGGGATCGATTGAACAAGCCCCGCACTTGGGTCACGGGCCAAAGCATCCGCAAGCGCCGTAATCGTACGCCCGGCCATCAGACTGTCAGCATCCAACACCAACATTGCCTCATGTGCAGCGCCCCATCCGGTGATCCAATCCAGAATGTTGCCGACTTTTTTGTCTGTGTTTTCAACGCGCCGTCGATAATGCACGGCGATCTGTTTGGGGGCATCCTGGCGTAGGACGCGCACGGCGTCCATTTCGCGCGCGGCCGTGTGCGGATCACGCGTGTCGGACAGGATAAACAAGGTGAACCGATGCGGCGTGTTTTGCTGGGCAAGGTCATCCAACATGGCTTGTGCATTGCCGAACACGTCGGACGTGTCTTCGTTATAGACTGGAACTAACAGTGCGACGTCCAAAGGCGGGGTGGTCTGTTCAAGGCTGGCTGGCTTGCGGATCAACCCGGCCAAGCCAACAAAAACGGTGCTGACCGACAAAGCCACCCAGACAAAACTGAGGCCGATCAGCGCCAGCAAAGCCCATTCTAACCAGGTCATCCCGCCCATGTTCAGCCAACTGAACAGACCGCCTAACAGGGCCAGGGTGCCGCTAATCGCAGGGACAAAGACGGCGATGCGCCAAAACCAGCTACGCGGTGTGCGCACGTCAGACGGCATCTGTGTGTTGTTCGAATCCAAGCGTTGCACGGGCATGTCGATTGGCGCCCGCGTGGGCATATATCCAGCAGAGCGCGGATGCAGCGTCATGGGGCCGTCCACCGATACAGCCAGACCTCGGATAGCGGGCCGCCGGTTTCACCGCGCAATTGCACACGAAATTCAGCTAAGCGCGCGTCCCCGGGGGTAAACTGAAACGCCAAACGCGGCCCGCCTGTTTCTGGGTTGCGTTGCAAGACGCCTTCAGACACGTCGCCTGCATTGCTGCGGATTAAACGCATGATTTTGCTCAGATCCTCAGGCACACGGTCACTGGCTTCAAAGTCGATGACGATCAACAGACCTTCGTGAAACGCGCTGGCGCCCATGGCCGTATTCAGCACCCGCAACGGCATGTCCACTTTGGGCGCTGGATCCGCGCCCCAGTCCAGGCGATAGCTCATATCGTGCTGCGCGCCCGGGGCAATCGGGGCAGAGGGGCGCCAATAGGCAACGATATTGTCATAGATTTCTTTGTCGGCGGGAATTTCGACCAAGGCCACAGATCCACGGCCCCAATCCTCGCCCGGGGTGACCCAAAGACCGGGGCGGTTGTGATAATTCGCCTCAAGATCGTTGAAATCTGAAAACTTGCGCGCCCGTTGCATCAGCCCAAATCCGCGCGGGCCATTGTCGGAAAACGCGCTGATCTGTAGGTTGGTGGGATTGGCCAGAGGCCGCCAAATAACCTCGCCCGCGCCATTGTGGATTAAAAGCCCGTCCGTGTCGTGAACGGCGGGACGAAAATCGGAAAAACGGTCTCGGTTCATTTGATCGAAGAGGAACATTGAGGTCAGGGGCGCGATGCCGACATGATTCAGCGTGGTGCGGGCAAATAGGCTGGCGCGCACATCCATTGTCAGTGTTTCGCCGTGACGCAAGGTAAAGCTATAGAGCCCTGCGCAACTGGGGCTGTCCATCAGCGCGTGGATCACCATATCCGGCGCGCCCTTGGCGGGTTTTTCCAGCCAAAACGCGATGAATTCAGGGAACTCTTCGCCCGCAGGGTCGCCTGTGTTCAGGGCCAGGCCGCGCGCCGACAGCCCATAGGTCAACCCCGTGCCGATGCCACGAAAATAGCTGGCACCTTGGAAGACCGCATATTCTGAATGATGCCCTGCACCGGTCAAATCGGCGCGCAGGCGCAACCCCGAATAGCCCAAACTGTCATCAATCGTGACATCAGGGAACTTATCGGTGGTGTCAAAAACGCCCATATCAAATTGCAACGGGCGCGCCTTGCCGTGCTCAACAACCGAGATTTGGACAGGGCGCGGAAAGTACAGCCCCGGAGGAAACACATCGACCCGTTGCGGCAGTCCGGTGTTTTCCCAAAGTGCGTTGCGGCTATCAAACCAGATTTTCCGGTATTGATCATAGGTCAGATCGACCCAATCCTGCGGGATCTGAGGGCGCAGCGCATAAGGCGCCGCCGCGCGCTTGCGGGCCAGATCGACCAACGCATCGCGCGAAAACGCGGTGCTGTCCCCAAGGCGCAAGCCCGGTTCATCCTGCTGTGCGGCCAAAGGCGTCGCGGCGAGCGCCCCAAGGGCGGCAAGGAAGTCTCGGCGCAGCATCAGTTGATCCTTTTTATACGCCAGGGTTGGGATTTAACCCAACCTGCCAGATAGGCTGTTGCGATCAAAACACCCATTCCAAACCCATTAACGGCCAGTGTTGTCAGCGCATCGCGCCCGAGCATGTCCATAGCAAACCCGTTAAAACGGGCGATGAACATCGATACCACGAAAACAGCCAATGATTGCTGGCCCACTTTGAGGATAATGCCCAAAGTGCGATCCCAGATCCTTGACACCACGCTGCTGCCGGTCGCCAAAAGCCGCGTGCCTTTGTCCCCGGCCAAGACCCAGCACAGATATGCGAGCGCAAGAAAATGGACATAGCGCAGGATCCCGAAATCGGATTTTGTGATCCAAGGCCGGTTTTCGACGCGCCAGTCCCGCGCCCAGTCCAAACCCAATTCACGCACGCCGATATTGGATAAGGGGATATTGGCGAGCACCAAAAAAGCAGCCAAGCCGATTAACACCGGTGAGACAGGGGGTTTGGGCAACCATCCGCGCATGAACGCGAAGCCTGTGAAGAAGATCAATTGCCAGCCAAACGGATTAAAGAACCATTCGCGCTGTGTACCGTTATCCTTGACCCAAGGCTCGGCGATAAAGTTGAAATGCGGCAGGCCCAATGGCTCGGTCAGCGCGCGTTGCCCCATCAGCCATAGACCGACTACAAACGCCGCCACCCATCCTAAGTGGATGCGCGACAGGGCCATGATCACTGGCATCATGATCAGCACGACCATATACATCGGCAGAATGTCAAAATAGTTCGGCACCCAGCGCAGGGTCATGAAGGACAGTAAGATATTGGGATTGTCCCATTTTTCGCCCTCAACAAAGATCATCCACAGATTGAGTTGCCCCCAATAGTTGCGGCTGGTCATGTCCAAATCTGTCAGGAAAACAGTCAGTGCAAGCGTGGCAAAGAACAGCCCCACATGCGCCCAATAGACCTGCCAGACGCGAAATCCGACCCGCGCGGTGCCCAAAATCCAACCAGATTGATCAAACGCCCGCCCAAATGCGATGGCCGATGCCATACCCGAACAGAACACGAAGATCTCTGTGGCGTCTGAAAAACCCCAGCGCGCGGGGATCCAACTGGTGAGGAAATTTCCCGGTGTGTGGGCAAAAAGGATGATGAACATTGCAATGCCACGGAAGAAATCCAAACGCACATCCCGCGCGCGAGGAGGGGCAGGGGCTTTGGAAGTCGTCACGGGGCGCGTTTGATCTGGGTCTGCAAAGGTCATAAGGGTCTATTTTCGCAAATTGTCATATCGTCAATGCGCCGTGCCGATCTTTTGTGCCGGAATTCGATTGGCTTGGCTGAGCATTTCGAACCGGGTCGCGGTAAAGCGGTCTTGCGTGCCACCGCGCTGTACCATGCGTTGGGCCAGGATCTCGTGGGTTTGATCGTAAAAGCCGGCACGAATACCCGCATCGATCGTCATGCGTTCAAACACATCGCGTTGTGCATGGCTTCCCCCAATTGTTTGCATCGCAGGACGCGCGCGGGCCAAATTCATAAAGGCCGTATCCCAGCGCGCTTCGGCAAAGGAATGCAGCCCCATAAGCGCACAAATCCCAGGTTTTTCAACACGTTTGGGCATTTCGCCTTGTCTGGCGGCGTCGATTGTAAAGCGCGAGGCCAAATCGCCCGCGGCGTCAAACCGCCCAGCTGCCCCGAGGGCCAACATGTAGTGCAAATCCGCAAAGACCAAGCAGCCATCTTGCGTGCGATTTTCAGAGTAATCGGCCAGTTCTTCCCATCGCTTGCCGACCTTTACCCCTTCCAATTCGAGCCGCATCAACAAAGACGTTGCATTGGCGATATCGCGGTAATCGTCGGTCTTTTCATGGCGGATTTTATGGTCGTAAAGCTCTAGGCACAGATCCAATTCACCACGGTCTAAATGCAACAAAGCTTTATGCCACCAGACGTGATATCTGAAGTTATTACAATGTTTCCAAGCGTTTGTGTTTTGCTCAATGAATTTTATGCCCTGTTCGGGCTGCGCTGTCATATCATAGACATGGGTCACCGCATGCAATCCCCAGGCGTCATCTGTGGCGTGGCGCAAACCTTCCAAACCCGTGTGTTCGGCCTGTGCGTAATCGCCCGTTTCTTCCAGCGCAAAGGCATAGCAGCCCAACAAATAACCGCGCATCGGATGGTCGGGGCCGTGGGCGGGTAGGATGCGTTCCAACGATTGGCGCATGCCCACAGCGTCGCCCAGAATAAAGCGGATGGCATGGCTGATCTTGGCGGAAAACGTATCGCGCGGATTGTCGAGCAGGATTTTTTCCATACAGGCAATTGCGCCCGAGGGCCGCCCCTCAAGCCACTCGGTCAGGGCCTTGATCCAAAGTTGTTCACGCTTGGATCCTTTGGGCGCCTTTAATGCCGCCTTGTGCGCGTCATGCGCGGCCGCCATCAACTCTTTGCGCCCCATCATGATGGAAAACAAACCCTTCGCGGCCAAAGCAATGCCCAAATCTGGCTCTGCTTTAAGAACTGCGCCAAGATGCACCGGTGTTTCTGCAGAATGCGCCAAGAAGGCACGAAGCATGTTGTCCCATGCGACCAAAGCTTCTGGGGTTGTTACTGACACAGCGCCATCACACACATCGCGGTTCATTTACACAGCCTTCCTAAACATCAGATATGTCAGCACATACGCTATTCGCCCGGTGATCCCTATGGGGCCAAGCATGTTCACACAGCTTCGTGAAGCGTTTCGTTGTTATCGTGAATGATTGTGAACAAGCTAAAGCTATATTGCTGAATTTCTTCAGATTTAGTCAAATTTGCCCGTTTTTAGGTCGTTTTTGACACGGTCTGTGTCCTCGCCAAAGCGGGGCGGGGGACGATTGTAACACACTGGGGTGCGCGACAGCTTCAAAGGGTTGGCAAGCAGGTGCACATGCCCGTCCGCCACATCGTCGCGGGGCATGGATTGCACAGTTCCTCGCGCCTCTGCTTGATCTGATCCCAGCGCTTCGGGCACCGTGTGGATAGGTCCTGCGGGGACCAACGCGGCGTGACATCGCTTTAAGATTTCAGACTTTGCGCGGCTTGAAAACGCTTGGGTCAGCGTGGCCGTCAGGGCGTCTCGGTGTTCAATTCGTGCCAAATTGGTTTTGAACTTTGGATCCGCAGATAGGTGCAACAGATCGAAAGCATCACATAGACGCGCAAACTGCGCATCATTGCCAACAGCCAACAGAAAGTGACCATCTGCACACGCAAATGCGTCGTAGGGCACAATATTGGGGTGGGCATTGCCGCGCCGGGTCGGAGGCGTGCCTGAATTTAAAAAGTTGGTGCCCTCGTTGATCAGCCAAGCCATTTGCGCATCAACAAGCGCCAGATCAATGTGCTGGCCTTCGCCGGTCGCATCGCGGTGACGCAAGGCCGCCAGAATACCGATACAGGCATACATCCCACACATCACATCCGCGATCCCAACGCCGACTTTGGTGGGCACGCCGTCCGGATCCCCTGTCAGCGACATGACCCCGCCATAGCCTTGCGCCATCAGATCATAGCCCGGCTGCGCGCGGTTGGGCCCGTTTTGACCAAAGCCCGAGATCGAACAATAGACCAATCCGGGGTGCTGTTTCAGCAAAGTGGCGTGATCTAGCCCATATTTTTTTAAACCATCGGGCTTGTAGTTTTCGATCACCACATCGGCGCGCGCGGCCAATTGGCGGATCAGATCTTGGCCCTCGGCGCTGGACAGATCCACGGCGATGGACTGCTTGTTGCGGTTAGCGGCCATGAAATACGCACTGAGATCGCTGTTGCTGCCATCCGTGTTCTTGGCATAGACGGGCCCCCAGCCGCGGGTGTCATCGCCGCCGGTCTTAGGGTTTTCGATTTTTAAAATCGTTGCCCCGAAATCACCCAACAATTGCGTCGCCGTTGGACCCGCCAGAATGCGCGATAGATCCAAAACCAACAACCCGTCCAAGGCACCTTTAGATGCGGCCATCATAGGCTCCTTTTTCGATTATTGCTGCGATCACAGTAAAGGTCTCGCTGGATTTGGCTTCCTTTAAGGCCGCGCGCAGCTCTTGGCGCGAACCCACTGTGTGGCCTGCTCCGCCAAAGGCGCGCCCGATTGCCGCGTAGTCATGCGTGCCGAAATCCACGCCCGCATTGGGCAATTGTCGTTCGCGTTGTTTCTTTTCGATCAGGGCAAGTGAGGCATCGACGAAGACCACAAAAATGGTTTTTAACTTATGCTCGGACGCCGTGGCTAATTCGCCCGCGATCATCAAAAAGCCCGCATCGCCCGAGAACGAGATGACAGGGCGGTTCGGCTCTACCAAGGACGCCCCGATCGCCAAAGGCAGGGCACAGCCCATGGTGCACAGCGCCGAAGACTGCATCAAGCCGCGCGGCTCATAACACTGCCATTGTTGGGACAGCAGGATCCGGTGCGCGCCACTATCAGCTGTGGCCAGGGTGTCCCGGGGCAGTTCCGTCCGGCAGACATCAATCACCGCGTCGGGACCCCAAACACTGTCTTTGGGGAAGGCCATCTCCAAGCCCGCCCTACAGGTCACAAGGGTCATGTCTGCCCACACGTCCTTGGGCGCGAAACCTTCACCAATGGCGTGCAATGTCGGCGCAATTGGTGCGATCACATTCAACGTCGCTTGGTGCATATAGTGCAGGGCCGGTTCGGGCAGGATGTCGATCACGTTCTTCGTGCGCGGATCCCAAGGGTCGCGCCAGCCCGGGCGCATCTCAATCGGATCATACCCGGCACAGATTACCAGATCAGCGGCATCGATCACCGGCAGTAAATGCGTATCGGCTAAGGGCGAAAGCCCCGCGCCGCCCAAGGCAAGTGGGTGATCTTCGGGTAAAATGCCTTTGGCCTTGTAAGAGGTGATCAGTGGAATTTTGAAGCGCTCGCAAAAATACGTAATTGCAGGGTGGGCATTTTCGTTCATCGCATCGACGCCGGCAATCAGAACTGGGCGTTGGGCGTCCTTCAACCACGTGCGGGCTGTGTCTAAGGCATCCCCCGCAAGTGCCGTTGGGGCGGCTGGCGCGCGTAAAGCGGGCGGTGTCGCAGGGATCTGTGTCGCTGCCACCGAGATCGGGACGTCGATATGGACCGGACCAAGTCGGCCCTCCATGGCGATGCTCACAGCCTTGTCGGCTTGCACATGCGCCGCCCCTGGGGTCAGCGTAAATGTCGCCTTGGTGATCGGGGCCAAAACTGCGCGTTGGTCCAAAACTTGGTGCGTGTAGGTTTCCGCCTCATCCGCATCAACGCAACCAGCTAGAACGATAAGCGGCACGCGGTCTTGATGGGCATTGGCGATCGCGTTGATCCCGTTTAAAACGCCGGGGCCTAGGGTGCCCACCAAAATTCCCGGCGCACCCGTGCGATGCCAGGCCGCTTCTGCCATAAACGCCGCTGCATTTTCATGACGCGCCAGGACAAAGCGGATCCCCACTTTTTCCAATGCGTCCAACAAAGTAAGCACTTCGCCGCCTGGCATCCCAAATGCGTGACGACATCCGGCGTCATAAAGGCGGCGGGCAAGGGCATCAGCGGCGCGAAAGGTCTTTTCTGTCATGCCAGGTGGGATGTCACGCAGTTGTCAAAAGCGCAAGTGACAGATCTGTGCGGGATGTTTCAACCCAGGTGCTTCATTGCGCACCCGGATCATCGCTTACAACGCCAAGTTCGGAATGATTTGCTTTTTGCGCGACATAATGCCGGGCAACACAACCAAGTCGCCTTGGACATCTGCCCCAAAGCTCTTTTCAGCCACGGCTTTGACGACACCGTTGGGCACCAGCAGCGTGGCCTCTTCCTTCAAAATATCGACCACGAACAGCAACACCTCGTCGACACCATCTTCGGCCGCCACGTCTTTCATGCTTGCCATTAAGCTATCTTTACGATCCAGCGGAATGTTGGGCGCGGTGGTTTCCAGAACAGACACGCGAAACTTGGTGCCCGATACTTCGTATTCTTTACTGTCCATGCGGATCAGCTCGGCGTCCGAAAATGCGGAAACATCCGATTTCGCCGCAAACATGTCAGCCGCATAAGCCGACAGATCCAAGCCAAGCTCAGTTCCCAGGCTTGTGGCCAGGGCGCGATCTTGTTCGGTCGTTGTGGGCGAGCGGAATTCTAAAGTGTCACTTAGGATGCACGACAGCATCAGCCCCTTGATCGGGTCGGGCATCTTTGCCGCGTTCTCACCCATCAGATCATGCATGATCGTTGCCGTGCACGCTAAGGGTCTAATCGTGATGTTGATCGGGCCTTTGGTTTCCAAGCCCCCAACAAGTTTATGGTGATCAATGATCGCTTGAATGTCGGCCCCATTTATTTCATCGGGCAGCTCAGCAGGGTTATTTGTGTCAACGATGATCACGGGCTGGTCTGGCGCGACACTGGAAATGATATCCGGTGTCTCAAATCCCCACCGTGTCAAAACAAAAGCGGCTTCGGTATTTGGTGTCCCTAATAAAACAGCCTGAGTTGGTTGGTTTTTAATCTCAGACATATACCACGCCCAGATCAAAGGCGATCCGGTGCTATCTGTGTCTGGGGATTTGTGGCCGAAAACAAGCGTGCTCATATGAAACTCCTATCCAACAAAAGGTCGCGTTGTGCGCCTTATAGTCAGGCCTTGGACGCGTTGTCACCCGTCAGAATTCCCATCTGTATGTAGAAGATCCAGCTTGGGTCACGCGATAATTTGTACGCGACGAACCGGCGTTTCAAAGAAATTGGGGGCAACCCGCAAGTCACCCCCATTCTTGGTACTGATAATCTACTTATTACGCCTCATTTCTGCTTTGTGACCACAGCGAGGTTTTAAAAATGGGGACGAACGATCCCCGCACTAAATACTCACCCTGGATATCAAACAAGTCTCTGTGAAAGCAAAGAAATCTGTCGAATTTTAAGAAAATACAGCTCATGATAGTAACGTTTGGCGCAAAACCTGCATTGATCGTACGCAAATTTACTAAGATTCCAAAATTGTTGCCACAAACGTAATATTCTTCCTGCATATCCCGCAGCGGGGCTACAGACCCAAGGCCAAGCGATTCTTTTTTGTCAGACCCGCAACGACCATGTCGTAGGACGCGACAAGGTGATCTTGTAGACTGTCTTGCGACATCGCGCCGGGTTCTGTGACTTGCAGCCATTTCAACCCGCGTGAGGCCATGTAGGGGGCGGGACGAATGCCGGGGGCGTCGCGCAGGATATCAAAGGCCATCTCAGATACTTTAAAGGTAATGCCGGGCGTGTCTGTGGTCCCAAGGCCGCAAATTGCGAACACTTTGCCACCGACTTTCCACACATCTGATCCGCCCCATTGAACCACATGTGTGGTGTGGGGCAGGCTCTTGCAAAAGGCATTGAACGCGTCTCGGGTCATGCGCGAAGCCTAGCACTCATGATGCGCGCCTGCTAGAGTTTACGCATGCGCGAAACGGACCTGTATCCCCCCATAAAATCATTGTTCGAAGAGCAAGGCTATGTGGTGAAATCCGAAGTGGGTGCTGTGGATGTTGTGGCTGTGCGGGGGGGCGAGCCGCCTGTGGTGGTAGAGCTAAAAACAGCATTCTCGCTTAGTCTGTTTCACCAAGCCATCGCGCGGCTCAGTGTGAGTGACGAAGTTTATGTGGCCGTGCCCCACAAGCCCGGCAAGCGGTTTTTGCGCGCTGTTAAAGACAATGTGAAACTGGCGCGGCGCCTCGGGATTGGGCTGATGACTGTGCGCTTAAGCGATGGTTTGGTGACGCTTCATTGCGACCCTGGGCCTTATGCGCCGCGCAAATCTAAGCCGCGCACAGCGTCCTTGCTGAAGGAATTTGCCCGCCGTCAGGGGGATCCAAATGCAGGCGGGCAAACGCGCTCGGGGTTGGTCACTGCCTATCGTCAGGATGCTTTGCGTATTGCGATTTATGTATTTGAAGCGGGGGCAAGCAAAGGCGCGGATGTGGCGCGGGCCACTGGGGTGCAAGTGGCGACACGGATGATGCGCGACAATCATTATGGCTGGTTTGAAAAGGTCGATACCGGTGTCTATGGGCTAAGCCCAGCTGGCGCTGAAGCGGTGGCGCAGGCGGGACCTGTTCTTGGGGCTTAAGCGGTGTACGCGTGCGGGTCTTCTTCATGTTGCGTTCGCGGTCTAGGCCTGCGACCCACAAGACACCACGCGCTCATTTGGGCGCGCAGTTTATTTCCGAAAAACTCAAGTTCAGGGCGTTGACATGCGCGCGCAGGTTGCCTATTTCCGCTTCGTTATCACTCGGGTCGTCTGAGTGCTAACGGTTCTGCCCCGCAGGATCTCGACAGAAACTTTGAGCCTTAAGGAGCTGCAAAGATGGCATTAAAACCGCTTCATGACCGCGTGCTGGTACGCCGCACGGAAAGCGAAGAAAAAACAGCCGGTGGATTGATCATCCCCGAAAGCGCAAAAGAAAAGCCCTCGGAAGGCGAAATCGTCTCCGCAGGACCTGGTGCGCGCAAAGACAGCGGCGAGCTGATCGACATGGGCGTCAAAGCTGGCGACAAAGTGTTGTTCGGCAAATGGTCCGGTACAGAAGTCACCGTCGACGGCGAAGAGCTGTTGATGATGAAAGAATCCGACATCATGGGGATCATCGAGTAAGCCTGGCGGCGCTCTGATCTTACTTTGAAATTCTATTCCTCACTTAGGAGAAATCGACATGGCAGCTAAGGACGTCAAATTTGACACCGATGCCCGTAATCGCATGCTGGCCGGGGTAAACATCCTGGCAGACGCGGTGAAAGTAACACTGGGTCCCAAGGGCCGGAACGTTGTTCTGGACAAATCCTTCGGCGCACCACGCATCACCAAAGATGGTGTGTCCGTGGCCAAGGAAATCGAACTGGAAGACAAGTTCGAAAACATGGGCGCGCAGATGGTGAAGGAAGTTGCTTCCCGCACCAATGACGAAGCAGGCGACGGCACAACAACCGCCACTGTTTTGGCCCAAGCCATCGTCAAAGAAGGCATGAAGTCCGTCGCCGCTGGCATGAACCCAATGGATCTCAAGCGCGGCATCGACCTGGCGACAACCAAAGTCGTCGAAGCGATCAAAGCAGCGGCACGTGACGTGACAGACAGCGACGAAGTCGCCCAAGTCGGCACGATCTCTGCAAATGGCGAATCCGAAATCGGCCGCCAAATCGCAGATGCGATGCAGAAAGTCGGCAACGAGGGTGTGATCACCGTCGAAGAAAACAAAGGCCTGGAAACAGAGACCGATGTTGTCGAAGGCATGCAGTTCGACCGTGGCTACCTGTCGCCCTATTTTGTCACAAACGCTGACAAGATGACGACAGAGCTGGAAGATTGCTTGATCTTGCTGCACGAAAAGAAACTTTCGTCCTTGCAGCCAATGGTTCCTTTGTTGGAATCTGTCATCCAGTCCACAAAGCCTTTGTTGATCATCGCAGAAGACGTTGAGGGCGAAGCCTTGGCGACTTTGGTTGTCAACAAACTGCGCGGCGGTCTGAAAATCGCAGCTGTCAAAGCACCAGGTTTCGGCGATCGCCGCAAAGCCATGCTGCAAGACATCGCGATCCTGACAGGCGGCCAGGTGATTTCCGAAGATCTGGGCATGAAGCTGGAATCCGTGACCATGGACATGCTGGGCACAGCCAAGCGCGTTCAGATCACAAAAGACGAGACAACTGTGATCGACGGTGCCGGTGAGAAAGCCGAAATCGAAGCACGTGTGTCCCAGATCCGTCAGCAGATCGAAGAAACCACATCCGATTACGACCGTGAAAAGCTGCAAGAGCGTGTTGCCAAACTCGCCGGTGGTGTTGCTGTCATCCGCGTCGGCGGCATGTCCGAAGTGGAAGTGAAAGAGCGCAAAGACCGTGTTGATGATGCCCTGAATGCGACCCGTGCGGCCGTGCAAGAAGGTGTTGTTGTCGGTGGTGGTGTTGCTTTGATCCAAGCCGGCAAATCGCTTGACGGTGTGAAGGGTGCGAACTCTGATCAGGACGTTGGTATTTCGATTGTCCGCAAGGCTATTGAGGCGCCTCTGCGTCAGATCGCCGAAAACTCTGGCGTGGACGGGTCTGTGGTTGCGGGCAAAATCCGCGAAAGCGCAGATCTGACATTCGGCTTCAACGCGCAAACCGAAGAATATGGCGACATGTTCAAATTCGGCGTGATTGATCCGGCCAAAGTTGTGCGGACCGCTCTGCAGGACGCAAGTTCCGTTGCAGGTCTGTTGATCACGACAGAAGCCATGGTTGCTGACAAGCCGTCCAAAGACGGTGGCGGCGCGCCCGGCGGCGGCATGCCCGACATGGGCGGCATGGGCGGCATGATGTAAGCAGTTTTCGCTTAGCGGAAATTGCACCGGTCCCAGCGGTTCGTTAAGATCGCTGCGGACCAACACATACCCCAAGCGCCTGTTGAAGGTGTCGCAAAAAACAAAAGCCCCTGCGTCACGCGGGGGCTTTTTTGTTGGGCTCAGTCCTGTGCGCGCGCGGCCCGGACCCAGGCAATGATCGTATCGCGCGCCTCAGCGTCCATTTGCACGGCATTCGGCGGGGGCATCGCGTGGCTGATTCCAGCCTGTAGGTAAATCTGATCCGCATGGCGCGCCACATCGCCCGGGGTTTCAAGATACACGCCTTTAGGTGCCCATTGCATATTTCCCCAAACCGGCTCGCGGGCATGACACATGGAACAATTGCCCAAGACTGTGTCATAGGCGTCCTCAAAATGGGCGGCTTGCGCAAAGCGTTGCTCATACGGTGTCAGCAGGCGGGATTGCTCTGCCTCATATGTGTCTTCTGAGCGCACGGAAGACAGCCAGGCAATCACAAACATCAACACCACTGTCACACCCCAAGTCCAATGCGGACCCG
>JBGCEM010000206.1:0-17223 GCA_045106335.1 Paracoccaceae bacterium
TTCACGAACAGTGAATTCGCTGAAGGTGCTGGCGGTCTGGAAAGTGCGTGCAAGCCCCTGTGCAACCCGTGCATACTCAGGAAGCCCGTCGATTTGCGCGTCGCCCAACGTTATCTTGCCAGAGGTTATGGCAAAGATCCCCGCGAGGCTGTTGACGGTTGTCGATTTGCCCGACCCATTAGGGCCAATCAGGCCAAGGATTTCGGCCTCGCGCACCTCGAATGATAAATCGCTGATGGCATGAACGCCGCCGAACGATTTGCACAATGTGTCCACCTTAAGAACAGGCGCTTTCATGGAGTCCCCCCTCCGCATATCTCTGCGGTTTCTTAACGGTAGCGAGGACGTCGCGCGGTGCAAAATTCAAAGATTTACTCTTTATATCTAATTTTTCGATAGATAAGATCGTTTCAGTTCAATCGAAGTCGAGTATGGGGTGGGCAGAGTGATTAGAAATATTAAATCCATTCAAGTGTTTAATGTCACTTCTGACACAGGAAATGTCACTCGCGCTGCACAATTACTGAACATCAGTCAACGTTCTGTCCGCTATCACATCAAAAAATTGGACATCGATGTGGGGCATGCTCTGTTTTGGCGCACCAAGCAGGGCTTAGAGCTTACAGAGGAAGGTGCCGTTTTGGCGAGCCATGTCGAGAAGGGATTGAACATGATTCAGACGGGGCTGGAGCGTTTTGCCAATCAGGCGGGTTCGGTCAGGATAGCACTCCTACCTATGTTTTCGAGCCGTTGGCTATCATCACGCTTGGGTGGCTTGATGGAACTGCATCCCGATCTACAACTGTCGATGCACAATCATAACAACAGTTTCGCACGGATGCATAATCCGGCCAGTTTTGCGGACCTAGGGATCCAATGGGGCAAAGGCAATTGGAACGGCTTTGCTGTACATCGCTTGTGGCCTGAAAAACTTGCGATGGTTTGTAGTCCAGCCTATCTGGCCGCCCACCCGATCAGTCAACCCAAGGACTTGCTTTCGTGCAATCTACTACACGTAGATGACAACCGTATGTGGGAAGAATGGTTGCTGATGAACGAGGTAAAAGCAAGTGCAACACAGATGCAAATGATGTTGGAGGATCGACACTTTCAACTCAGTTCAACCATCAACGGGTTGGGGGTGTCGCTGTTTGCCTCATGGTTGGTGCAGGAGGAACTGAAAAGTGGGGTTCTGGTGAATCCTTTTGGGCGCAACTTTGAGACATCCTTTGCGTACTACCTAATCGTGCCGAAAGGCGAAAAGATCTCCAAGCCCGTAGAGCAATTTTGCGATTGGATGCTGAAAATTCGAGGGACGCAGGCTGAGGCAGGCTATGGAATCTAACGTCTGCTCCCGTCGCTTCGCTTACATTGGCGCAGGTTGTAGCATCCGGTAATGTGGGCTCAGTGCCGCCTAATGCTAACGCGGCAATGCAAGTGCGGCAGGCCGACCAACACCGGCCATCTGATCGTTTGGCCAAGCCACTGAAATCGCAATTGGTCCTGCGATGAACGCAGGTTGGCTGATCAGCGGTTCTCGTTTGCGCTCAGAGCGGCGAAACCTAACTGCGAGCCCTTATTTCCGATTTTCTGTGGTGCAGCTTATGTCTGCTCTTACGGTAGGATCACCCGACATGCTTTGAAAAAGCTCAAAAGATACCTGCGCTGCTTTGATGCTTAGGGTAGCAGATATTTTCGAGCGATATCAGCGGCTTGGTCAACAGAAAGGATCGGAGGGATCAACGTCAGGACTTCACCGTTGCCGTCAAGCAAGTGTATGAAAGACCCGTGCGAATAGATCCAACCAAGCTCAGGATCCTGAAACAGTGGTGTGATCTCGACTGAAAATGCTTCATAGGCTTGCGCCAATGCTGCCTCATCTCCAGTCAGGCCGATGTAGGTGGGGCTAATCGCCGCGAGTGGTTCGGCCATCGTTTCCACGCCGTCCTGCTCCGGTGCAATGGTGATCATAACCGGTGTCACTTCAATCCCGTCTGCGGCCAACGCGTCAGCGACCCGAGCCATCATTGGCATGGCAGCAGTGCAGATATCAGGGCAGTTTATGTAGCCAAAGAACACCAACTGAGCGCGGCCGTTAGGGTCTGCTTGGGTGCGTGTGTTGCCAAATTGGTCGATCAGCTCATAGTCGCCACCCAAAGCGATCGGGAAAGGCTCCTTGGCCAAAACCGCATTGGTCGAGGCCAAGAAAACCATCGCGAACGATGCGAGCCGTACCGTATCAGTGAGTCTGCTCATCAGAAGTTCTCGGCGATGTATTCAGCATCAGCTTCCAATCCGAGCCCTAGATAACCTTCGCGCGAAATGATCTCTTTGATCCGAGGGTCGCGTCGAAACCAGGGGCCTTTACCCGCTGCATCCGGGTTGGCCTTTGCCCATTCCTTGGTCCATTGGTTGGCCTTGTTGACCGTACCATCCGCCATGGTCACCGTCTGAACGAGATAAAGATTTTTGGCATTCAGATCAGGGTCGTCGATCAGCAACCCGTCAACCGTCACGGTCTGGCCGCAATAGGGCAACAAATCCGTAGCAGCACCCGAAAACGCTGGCTGGTTGTTTTTGAGCGGGAACACCATCACAGCGTCGGCCGTGCGCAGCAGACCCATCTGCCGCGTGCCATCGCCACAGTTTTCGGGGCAATCACCCGTCAATTTGCACAGCACATCGACCACTTCGGCCTCAAACAGCGCTGGCACTTCAGCATAAAGGTTCCACGACTTCGCCTCCGACCCTTCGGAGAAATCCTGCGCTGCGAGCGGAGTGGAGATCAGGGCGATCAAAGCAATAAAATGTTTCATTTGTTTGGGTCCGGTATCGAAAAGGAAGGGATGTTGCCGTAGTCTTCGTGCGTGCGGTTCTGAATATCCAGATCAGACACAACGTCGGCCACAACGAGGTAGTTGAGCCCGTCACGCTCATAGAGCATTCCATCGACCTCGACCGTATGCGCAGCCATGCTCAGCGCCGTATCGCCACCATTGGCATTGCTGTCTCCCGGCAATTTAAGAACCATGTAAACTGCTCCATCCTCGGCCAGCACGCCAACAGGAATACCCCCAGCACTACACCACAATGCGCAGGTATGATGCGCGCTGCCTACGACTGCATCGGGCCCGCCCATGACACCGGAATAGTAGCACCATGTATCAATGATTTCCCCTTTGACCTGCACGCGTGTGCCTTCAGCTGCCAAAGCAGGAAGCGCAAAACATGACAGCAGTAAACTGAGTAAAAGTCGCATCTAAGTCCCCTTTTGTATTGTAAGTGAGCGCATCAACACGGCCTGCAGTACATAATTCGTCCCGTCCGCCGTCAAGTGCTGTGAATAAGACAGACAGGCTTGAAGCCTGCCTGTTTCAGTATTTTGTTCAAAAAGGCGCCGTGGCTTTGCGCGAAGATAGTTCATCCCTCTTCTGGCAACTCTTGTGGATGCGTAATCCCCAAACGGTCAAAATGCTCGGAGTGGCGAGGGAACTTGACCGTTCCGTCAACAATGCCAGCAAACACTGTTGGCCAATTGTCTTCGGCGCGGACACGTTTGGCTGTCACATCAGAAAAGAAGTTATGTTTGGTGCCATAGGCCCAGAACAGGTGCAGCGAACCATCGATTACGGCCCACCCATTTACAAAGTCCACATCAGCAGCATAGCCTTTGGAAACCGCGTTTGCGCACCATCCATTGTATCGCGGCTCATATTTTGCGGGCTCAGCAGCAAACAGGTCGCGGTTTTCAGCTGTTTTGAAAACCCATGTGGCATCGCGATATTCATGTGTGAACTCGCCTGTGCCTTTCGCGGGCTTGCTGGCGTTGAAATATGACACGACGTCAAAGCCATCCATCGCCAACCCGTCTGCTGTGACGTTCAAGTGCTCTGATGCGTGAGCGCCATGCGCCAGCAAGCCCGCGGCGAGTACCACGGCAGCAAGAGTTTGGCCCAATTTCCAGATGATATTCATATTTCCGTGTCCTTCGTGTTTGCGTTTCATGTCCATTTCGGCGCTACGGCGCTCCTTTTGCGGGAGGAGGAAGGGAACAGCGTATCACACTCCAAAACTAGCGGCGTCGCTCGAGGTTGAGAAATAGAAGTTGCGCCTTTAGGCATAGCCAAAAGGTATGGGGCCTTGCAAAAGCGGGCAGTTCTGATTGCATAGGGAGCAATCCAGAGCTCTGAAGAAAAAGGTATATGCCCGTGCAACTCTATCAAATCCGCTACTTTCTGATGATTTGTGAGACAGGAAATGTCACACAAGCGGCACAAAAATGTAATGTTTCTCAACCGTCTATGAGCCGCGGCATTCGAAAACTGGAAGAAGAACTTGGAGACGCGCTGTTTTCAAGAGACATAGATGGCGTGCGTCTGACAGCATTCGGCACAGAGATGAAGCCATACTTTCGGGACATGTTAGCGCTGGAAGGTGAACTAGTTGAAAGGGCAAAGTCCAGACGGATTGAACGGAGTTCGACCTTGACCTTTGGGATTATGAGTACTTTGGGGACAAGCCTTCTCCAGCCGTTTTTGGAAAAGCTGCTCAAAGTTTGTGCAAATGCTAGTCTCAGGTTTGTTGATGCAACGGGTGCAGAACTGAAGGAGCAGATGGAGAATGGGGAGTTAGATCTTTGCATCTCAGGTTACTTCCATCTGCCTAAATCCGCCGAAGCCTATCGTCTTTATGATGAAAAATATGTTGTGTCGTTTTCAAAGGGACATCGTTTCGAGGCAATGAAGTCGGTCTCCATTCATCAGTTGGAAGCCGAACCTTATATCCGGCGCCTTGGGTGTGAGTTGTTGACGACGCTGCCCGACATGCTTCATGACGGCTATTACCCTTCCGTGGATGTCCGCTTTGCAAGCCGACATGAAAACATGGTGCAGACGATGATCTTGGCGGGTATCGGATGTTCTATTCACCCCGAAACGATGCCGATTAGCGATGGCATATATCAAAGGTCAATCACCGAAGACGCAATGCAGCGCACGGTTTACCTATTGGTGAGCCGCAATAGCCACAGCCAGGCCCTGAAAAGACGCGTCATTCAGATGGCACAAACGCATGAGGGGTTTCGGCTAAGTTGAATTCGCCGCGTCACTGAACCGATCAGTGTCACTGATCCAACTTTGCCTAAGCGGGCCTTAAACCGCCTCAAGATGTCCATCATCGAAAATGGACATTATCACTCTCCTTCAAACGGCGTCAGAGCAGGTAGACCGGACGGTTACCAAAGGGGTGAACGTCGCCGCAAATAAGAAGCGGTTCTGAAACGACAATTCAACGGCTCAGACAGCCTAAAGCACCCTGCCTAAAACTTGAATCACAAATGCCCTGCCACGCTGCGCGTTCTCGGGACATTTGAGATACATGAAGCCTCAGGTTTAAGGCGGGGTGCTGTAATGGCGAGGACAACTTGGCGCAGTCCCCCGCGTTACGCTCGCGCCAAAAGAGCACGCAATCGTGCGTCTTTTTGTGGAAACACAATACGCGTATCAAGGCGTCGAAGAATGGTCTGACGTCCTTGCTGCCTGATCTTTTCAGCCGCCAACGGATTTTCAATAACCCATTCAATCATTTCGGACACCTCAACCGGGTCGTCCATGTCGACCAAAATGCCGGATGTCATATCCTCGACCAATTCCTGCACCGGTGCGGTGAGTGAGCCAATGACAAGACAGCCCGTTGCCAACGCCTCTGACAAGGACCAAGAGGTGACAAACGGTTCCGTGAAATAAATATGCACGCGTGAAGCTTGCAGAACCTTACGGTAATCGCTGCGCGGCAACATATCGTGAAGGTGCAGCCTGTTCTGGTCGAAGTCAAACTTTTCCAGCAAAATTTGCCGCCAGCTTTGACCCTTTGGCAGTTTTGCGCCGTAAGCCACTTTGTCATTGGCAACAACCAGAGTGTGGAAGTCGGAACGCCGTTTTTGCAGGCGCGAAATTGCGTGCATGAATTGGGGAAAACCGCGCACTGGTTCCATGCCGCGCGTGGCGTAAGTCACAAGCGGCACATCCGGCGGCACGTCTACCCCATCTATGCCGAGTGTCGCCCCGGGATCAGGTGCATAAAGCGCGCAATCTACCCCATCAGGAACCACAGTAATCATCTGGCGCAAGGCGGGCGGGAACCGATTAGCTTGGAACTCTGTTGGGCACCAATTTTCGTCCGCGCAGTCGAACTCTGCGGTGATCGGTAAAGTGCGCATACGGTTAGCGACCAGTGTCGCCAAATCGACAGGTCGTTCGATTTTACCGTCCTGAGACCAGTCTTGTTCGGTGTAGTACCATTCGTGATACGCGACATACCGACAGCGGGGCCAAACCTGTTTAACACAAAGGCCGACGCCCCAGCCGACATGCGCGATCACCACATCGGGCGCATAGCCTTCCATGTCGCGCAGTTTCATCATCCACGCGGCCGCAGCTGCTGCATTATGTGCAGCGTATTCGGTGGGATAACGAAAGTCGTTCGGCGGACGTTGCGGCTCAGTCAGATTGAAAAATCGAACGCTGAATGAACCCTGGTTTTGATCAGGCTGCGCACCACCAATTGCAAAGGTGACGTCCCAGCCGTTCTTGGCCAACCATTTTCCGAAAAATTCGAACTGCCCGAACCCGTTGCGATGCATGAATAAAATCTTGGGTCGCGCCTTGTTCATGTGTCATGCTCGCGGATGTTTTGCAAAATCGTGTTCGCCATATCAAACGTTGTCGCGGACTCAGTCAAAGCCGAGACCGGCAACCCAATGTTAAAACGCCGTTCGACCTCAAGCCGCAGTTCCATCGCCATAAGGCTGTCAATTCCGTACCGGCTAAGCGGACGACGCGGGTCGAATTGATCGGCTGGCAGTTTCAGGATGTTGCAGAGTGCGTCATTCAGTTCCGACTGCGCCAGTTTCAACGCTGCTGCTCTGTTTTCCGTTCTCAACGCCGCGGTCAAATCCTGTGCGGTTTTTTGGTTGCGTGCTGTATTCGTCACAAGCCTGTCAAATGTTCGGTCCGCAAGGGTTGGAAGTGTGCGTGCCATATCTCTTAGGTCTAGCCGGGCGTACAATTGGTCATCACATGAAGGCCGGCGCAAGGCATCAAGAACTGCATCAATACATTGGCCAATTGTAAGAAAATCAATGCCATCTAGCCGCGCGATCGAGAGCAGTTTCGCAGGATCTTGTGCTAACGCGCCTCTGTCCTTGATGGGCCCAAGAGCAAGGACCGACCCGGCCAATCCATCTGACCGGCGGTGCGCTGCAATGGCTTCAAGCCCTGCATTTGCGGCCGCATAAGCGATTTGGCCCGGATTTCCTAGAAATGCCGCGACGGATGACAGGAACAGCACATGTGCAGGTCGCATATTTGTGCGGCGCAACACCAGGTCAAGGCTTTCGGCAACGGCAAGCTTTGAGCCGATCACTTGGCGCATTTCGAGCGTGTCGAGGTCTCGCAGCAATCGGTCACGCAGGGTCATCGCGGCATGTATCACACCGCTTATCGGACCGATATCGGCAAAGACCTTTTCAAGCGCGTCAGGATCGCGGGCGTCCACGGCCTGCAAGCTTACCCGAGGATCTTGTTTGGCCCAATCACCTTCTGGTCCGCTGCCCAAAGGTAGGGTGCCTGACCGCGAGACAAGGTGAATATGTCCTGCTCCGGCCTGCAACAATGCCCCGGCCAATGCCAACCCCACGCCGCCCGTTCCGCCCAGGATCACCCATGTGCCTTTGATGCCGTTTGTTTTGGGCCGAGGTTGCGTGCCCGGCGGTGTGACAACAATCTTGCCCACCTGCCGCGCGGCTTGCATGTCTTGAACGGCCTCGTCGATGGCGTCCGCATCGTATTGCGTAACTGGCAAGGGCTTCAGTTTGCCTTGCGCAAAGTCCTTCAACAGGGCGTAAATCGTCGCACGCACCCCGTCCGGGTCAGCGGCAAGTCGCTGGTCAAGATCATAGGCCAAATAGCTGCAATTTTTCAGGAAAGGTTGCAGATTCAGACGTGTCCCCTCCAATATGTCACGTTTGCCCAATTCGACGAAACGCCCGAACGGGGCCAGACAGGCAACAGAACGCTCCATTGCGGCACCGGCCAAATTATTCAGCACAACATCCACACCGCGTCCGTCGGTTGCCTGAACCACGGCATCGGCAAAGCTAAGGTTTCGACTGTCAAAAACCGCTTCTGCGCCCATAGACTGAACAAGCAGCCGCTTTTCCGGCGTTCCGGCAGTGGCGAAAACCCGCGCATCGATTGCGCGCGCGATTTGCACAGCAGCCATTCCAACGCCCCCGGCAGCGCCGTGGATCAAGACAGTTTCACCTTTTGAAAGACGCGCAACACGGTGCAAACTGTCCCAAGCGGTCGCAAACGCGACGGGAAGCGCTGCTGCCTGTTGCAGCGTGAAGCCTTCGGGTACAGGAAGAATAGCGGCGTCTTCCATAACCACATAGCGGCGAAACGCTGCGGGTGCGAATGTCATTACGGCTTGCCCGACAGTCAAATTTGTGCCCACTCCAACGCGTGAAATCACACCCGCGCATTCCATTCCCATGGACGGGGGGCTGGCCCCAAGATCAAAAAGCCGGTCGGGAATGCGTCCTTGTGCCCAAAGAACATCGCGGAAATTCAAGCCAGTGGCAGCGACGTCTATTTCGACCTCGCCTGCACGCGGTTTGGGACGCCGCGATGCGTGCCATCGCAGCCTGCGTTCTGTGCCGACTGGCCTTTTCAATGTCAAATTCGGACCTGTCGCCCGCTCCCGCGCAGCCGCGTCTATGCGTTCGACCCGAATGTCCTTATTGCAGACATACAAGACAGGTTCGCGCGTGGCCGCGTCCAGAATTGCATTCCATAGCGTTTCTGGCGGCGCCGCGTCGATGACAATTGCCGACAGCTTCCAATCTGGGTCTTCGTTTCTGACGCTGCGCACCAACGATCCTGCTGCTGATGCCAAAGCGCCAAAATTGGCGCCGCCTTCATTCCAGACCAAAAGAATGCTTGGACGTGTCGCGGCGATGTTCAAGGCTTTTAGCCGGTTCAACAATCGTGCCAAGGACGCGCTTGCAGTTTCGCCTTTCGGATGCACATGGACAATGGTTGCGCGGCCGTTTGGATCGCTGAGACTGTTTAAAGCCTGTGTTGGCCAGACGTCTTTTTGCGCTTTAGACAGATGCGTTATGGGAACTGGCTGCGCCCGCCCTGCTGCCTCAAGACGCACGCGAACACGAAAATCGCCGACCGTGGCAAACCAGTCCTTTGGGTCTGGCTGATAGGCTTGTGAAGGAACAGTTTCGATACGCAACACCATCGCATTCGGTGCGGCAAATGACTCAAAGTCAAGTGCTTGGGCAGTGTCTCCTAGTGCTAAAATAAGATCTGCCTGACCAGACCCGATGTTGGACCTGAGCCGTGGCAGAAGAGTATCGCGAAGAGCAACGGACAGATAGTCGAATTGCTGTGGATCCGCTGCCGATAAGATCACCTCGTCAATCTCGGTGGCTTCGGTCCAGTTCTGAACTATCACCGGGTTGATCAAGCCCAAGACACAAAGGTTAAAGCGTTCCCTGTCGCGCCAAGACGTTCTAAGCTTGGCCACCAAGCGTTCCGCTATTTGCCACATTGCGCGTTGCGAGGCCGTGTTTTGTGCGACCGCATAATCTGAAGCGCCAGCATGGTTTGCCACTAAGGCGCGGGCGTCATTTGCAAGATTTGGGGCCTGGTCAAGAACGCCGCGCAGGGCTGAAGTGACGTCCGTATTGTCGCTCAAAGCCGTCCGCACCTCAGCAAGCAAGTCTGCTCTGGGCACCTTCGCAAGCTGTTGTGTCAGCCCCAGTTTTTTAAGTGTTTTTTCCGGTGTCTGCCATCCGTATGGCCATTTGACCGGCGCATGCGGTGCCCGCCATCGCGGCAATTTACGCCGCCAGAACTTGGGGTCCATTCCTTTTGATTGTGGGGGCTGAAAAAGGGTAAATTCCACGCCCTCAAGTTTCGCAATGGCCTGCCCGGTCTCGTCAAAGACGCGTATATCAATCGCCAAAGAGCGCGACCGTAGGGTGGTAATGTCCAGACGCGCATAGCAGGCGGGCGTTTTGGTTCCATTCCACACAACTTTTCCTGCACGATTGGGGATCAAAATCGCGCCTGCCTTCAGTGCATGTGCAAGTTCAGAATTTGACCCCACACCAAGCGCTGCCAGCCCATGAAACGCACCATCAAGGCGCAAGGGATCCAGGCAAAATTCTGAAGGGCTACGAAAGCTTCTAAGCCGACAGAAAATCCGGGCTTTCCCACGCGGTGCAATCGCATCGAGGGTGCGGAAATTTGGTCCATAGCTTAGACCCGCCGCTGAAAGATCTTTATAAAAGCTATCTTTCAGTGTCTGCCAAGACAGGGAAGGCAGCTTAGAACCTTCAACTTTGTCTGATGTCCGGCGCAGATTGGCGCGTGCCAGGGTCACCCAGCCCGCATCAGACAACCGTGAGCGCATGGCCAGCGTCGTGGCTCCGGTGGGGACATCGATTGTCGTATGGATACGCAGTCCTTCTGCGCCGATCTCAGCCGGTCTAACGATATCAAACTCGGTGAGTTCAATCGCGGCATCCGGCCACAATGCCGCCCCTGCAGACAGGATAATTTCCATCAAGGCCGTTGCCGGAAGCGTCACCGCGCCGCCAATTTCATGATCGGCAACCCAAGCTGGTTGCGTGTGCGTGAAGTCGCCGATCCAATTCGCTGCATCACGATTTATGCGTCGACCTGCCAACCCATGCGTACTTAATTCGCCCCAACCATCGAAGCCATCAGGCGATAACGGGGGAAAGTATTCTTGTTCATCCCACGGGTAGGTCGGCAAAGAAAACTTAGCGGGTGGTGTCTTGGCGTATTGATCCGTGGTGACAATGGGTATTCCATGAACCCAGCATTCTGCTGCAAGGCGTGCGTCATCTTCATCCGGCTGGGACGGAAAATGATGTGCGGCAGAGATCCCAGACACGCGCGCGGTGTCTCGAATACTGGGTGCCAGAACCGTCTTGGGTGCAATTTCTACGCAGATACAAGGCTGCTCTTTTGCTAAAGCTTGAATGGCATCTTGGAACCGAACGGGATTGCGCGCATTGTGCCACAGGTACTGCGCATCAACGTCCGTCTTTTGCAACATTCGGCCAACGGTGCTTCCCGCGACTGGAAGAGTCAACGGGCGAAACGTGATGTCGGCCATATCATCGTGAAAGTCATCGACCAACGGGTCTAGCGCGCCTGAATGGTAGGGTACCTCTACCCCAAGGCGGACCATCGCCAGACGTTTGCCCCGCAAGGTGGCTTTCGCAAACCTCTCAAGCATCGCATTAGGCCCAGCGATCGTCACGGAATTTGGACTGTTGATTGCGGCTATGCCAAGGCTGTCGTGAAATCCGCTAAGAACCTGGCGCACATCTGTTTCCGACGCCCCAACCGCGAGCATCCCGCCTTGCCCGCGCAGTTTTTCAAACCGGGCGGACCGCCGCACAATAATCTTTGCGGCGTCTTCAAGGTCAAAGGCCCCCGCAATATGCAGCGCAGCAATTTCACCTAAAGAGTGCCCAATCACTGCCTCAGGCACGATATTGGCCGCTTTCATTGCGTGTACTTGGGCCACTTGGCAGGCAAAAAGCAGAGGCTGGGCAACCATCGGACTGTGCAATTGGGTTTCCAAATCATCTGCGACAAGATGATCTCTAAGGCCTGCTAGCCCAACTGACGAAAAAGCGTCTGCTACGTTGTCGAACCATGTGCGGTAGGTCTTGTTCGCAGCATAGGCCGCGCGTCCCATCGTGGGATGCTGTGCCCCATTCCCCGGGAATGCAAACACCGACAGGGCGGTATTGTCCGAAACTTTGCCTTTGATCGACAGATCAAGCGATCCGCGTCGCAGTATGTGTGGCGCGTCACGGCTCAACGGCAGCGCAGTACGATATGTTAAAGCCGCACGACGCGCCGCGGATGAGACTATATTGGACCACTCAGACGGCTCAGTGGTGTCCAGCTTATCTGCCCATAGGGTGCAAAGCCGATCCAGCGACACTTCTGACTCTGCGGACACCCGTAACCAAGGCGTCTTTGTCATCGCGGCGTTAGGGTGCAGGGTCTTCGGGCTTGGATCGAGGCTTTCGATCATCGCGACCACGTTGGTCCCGCCAAAGCCAAAGGAACTGATGCCCGCAATCAACTTAGCACTGTCCGGCAAATCGACTTTGTGATCTGCGACCTTTAGGTTCAAGCTATCAAAATCAATCGCCGGGTTGGGAGACGTGAAATGCAAAGAAGCAGGTAGCGTACGATGCTCAATCGCCAAAAGCGCTTTGGCCACTCCAACAAGTCCAGAGGCAGGTTCAGAATGGCCAAAATTGGTTTTGGCCGAGCCGATTAGTAATGGTTGACGCCGAAGGGTGCCGATCGCATCGCCCAAACCCGAGGCTTCAGCCAGATCACCGACCTGCGTGCCGGTGCCGTGGGCTTCGTAAAAATCTATCTCTTCGGGGTCCTTGCCGGATCTCGCAAGAACTTCGCTCAACACTTTGTCTTGCCGCACCGCTGACGGCACGGTCAATTGTTGGGTTGCGCCGTCCGAGTTCACGCCAGTCGCCAACACGCGCCCCCGGACCTTTGGGCCAAGCACAGCCGCCTTTTCTGGCTTCATTAGAATTATGGTCACGCAGGCTTCGGACCTTACATATCCGTCAGCAGACGCGTCGAACGCTTTGCATAAACCAGTCGGCGACAGCATGCGGGCTTGCGAAAATCCCACAAATCCCCCCGGAGTGCGCACCACATGCACGCCACCGACGACCGCTGTGTCGATCTCACCAGAGGCAATCGCATCCCGCGCTTGATGCAGCGCGTAAAGCCCAGACGAACACGCCGTGTCCAAAACATAACTGGGGCCGCCGAAATCGAATACAGACGATACGCGGTTCGCAATCACGGACAACGTGTTTCCAAGCGGGAAAGACGACCCGCCCCGCGCCGGATCAAGATAGTATTTAGGAAGCACTTCCACGAGGGATGCGCCAACAAAAACCCCTGTTCGGTCTCCTGCAAGATCGCGGATATTAAGCCCGGCGTCTTCGACGGCCTCCCAAACCGATTGCAACATCAGGCATTGCTGCGGGTCCATTTCGGTCGCAACACGCGGGCTGATCCCAAAGAAATTAGCGTCGAACTTCCAGAGGCCTTCAAGCTGCCCCGCCGCAAATGTATAGGATTTCCCGCGCCTTGTGCGATGCGGATCAAAATATTGGGCCGGATCAAACAGCCGATCATCAACAGTGCCAACCGTGCAGCGCCCGCTGGCCAAAACATCCCACATGGCAGGCAGACCTCGTGCACCCGGTACGCGGCAGCTTAGGCCGACGATGAGCGGTTGGGTTTGCGAGGCGCTCAAGGGGTTCTCCACATGATTATGACAAATTTTACCATGTCATATGCGCAAAAAGTAATTACCGCCTAAATGTGTGGCCCCGGATGTGCGTAAAACCACGTCGGTCTCTTCGATGGCTATCCCGGAAATGACATTGAAAACGATCCCGCGCGACTGACGCGGCACGGACCAGCCCCGCGCGGTCAACATGATCCGTTCCCAGATGTATCCGCCAAGAGTTGTCGAGCGCAGATCACTACGGATATACGCGGTGTGCATATAGGTCACCATCGTCTTTCGACTGCCCATGAACGGGCGCAGGTTGTAATACGCAAACGCCACCGGTTCATTCTCCATCTCGACGTAAAGCGCGCCATGGTGGCTGGGACGGTCCTTGATGAACATGCAAATCCTTCGATACTGGTCTTCATCGAACGGGAAGTCGGAAAAAATACTTTCCTTGTGCATTTGCTTTGCAAGCGGCAGAATTTTATCGATCTCGGCGACGTTCTCGCCAATCCTAATTTTCAGATTGGCTGTGTCGTCTTCTGTTTCGCTACTCAAATGCTCACCTTTCGGCCGTAAGATCAGTCATAGACACCGCTTGATGCGAAGCGCACCAATCCAAGCGTGCCGAGCCAGCCATCATGCAGACATACGCTAGCTTTTCTTGAGACGGGCAACAAGAACTGTTCCTTCACAGCCCTTTAGAATTGGCAAGACCGTATGTTCTGTCGGGTCTTACAGGATATCGTCTATTTTTGGAAAGATTTCAAGCAGTTCGCGTAAGGTCGCGTCTGGAATCATGCGCAGGGCTTGCTTTGCGGACACATGCGTTTCTGACGCCAGTCCATGCGCGGTGACGACGGCATGTTCGACACGGTTCATGTGCATATTATGACCTCGCATTCTTTAAAATGCTTAACAGGCTGTCCCATTTGCGGCTTTTGGCCGGGATTGCAAATTTGGGTGCAGCCCAAGGCGCCGTTTGTTGGTGCACAATTGATTTGAAAGCTAGCGCATAACGAACGGGTTGCTCATGGGCTGATCAGAGGTGTTGATCCAAACAGTCTGGGTGCGTGTGTAATCTTCTATGGCACCCAGCCCCGCTTCGCGCCCGTAGCCTGACTGGTTAAATCCACCGAAGGGCGCGATTGGAGATACTGCGCGATAGGTGTTCACCCAGCAGATGCCCGACTTGATCCTTGCACAGACACGATGGGCCCGCGCGATGTTTTGAGTGAAAAGGCCCGATCCAAGGCCGAAGACCGTGTCATTGGCCAGAGCGATGGCCTCTTCTTCTGTATCAAAAGGAAGCAGCGACATAACGGGCCCAAACATTTCCACTTTCAGCGTTTCTGTATCTGGTCCCGAACATTCGACAAGTGTTGGAGACATGAAGTTTCCAGCGCGATCCAGCCGAGTGCCGCCAAACCTGATACGCGCGCCTTGTGCTTTTGCTTTGGCCAACGTTTTTTCGATCGTTTCGATCTGCGCCTTTGTGCAAAGGGGGCCGATATGGGTTTTTGCCTCAAGCGGATCGCCAATCTGCACGTCTGTCATTTTGGCTTCAATTCTTGTTGCAAGCTCCTCAAGGATCGAGCGATGCACAATGCCGCGCGATCCCGCGACACAGCTTTGGCCTGAGGCCCCGAAATTGCCTGCGATCAGACCATTCGCGGCACCCTCAATATCGGCGTCGTCAAAGACAATAATGGGCGATTTACCCCCAAGTTCTAACGTGGTGACGGCAAAGTTTTCTGCCGAATTCTTGACCACATGCCGCGCGGTCTCGGGGCCACCGGTAAACGCGATGCGATCAATATCTGGATGGCGCGTCAGGGGGATCGCACAGTTTTCTGCATCACCCGTAACGACGGAAACAACCCCGGCTGGGAAGCCTGCTTGTTGGATCAACTTTGCAAATTCCAACATCGGTGCGGGCGCCATCTCAGAGGCTTTTAGAACCACGCAGCACCCTGCAGCCAAAGCTGGGCCCAGCTTTGTTGCCGTCAGGAACATCTGCGCGTTCCAAGGCACGATTGCGGCAACGACGCCGATCGGTGCGCGCCGCGTAAAGACGTGCATGTCAGGCTTGTCGATGGGCAAAACCGCCCCTTCGATCTTATCGGCAAGCCCGGCATAATAGCGATAATAATCACCGACATAGGCTGTCTGACTTGCCGTTTCTGCAAGCAACTTACCGCTATCTGTGGTTTCAACCGCACCAATGGCTTGCGCGTTTTGTTCAACCAGGTCGGCAAGGCGACTTAGCAATTTTCCCCGCGCTGTTTGCGTGATATCGCGCCATGCCGGATCGTTCAAAGCGCGGCGCGCAGCAGTGATCGCGCGCTCTACGTCTTGCGGAGCGGCACAGGCAAACGTTGCCCATGTTTCACCTGTCGCGGGGTTCTGAGAGGTCATGGTTTGACCCGTTGCGCCTTCGGTCCACGCACCATCTATAAAGAGCTGATAATGTTTCATGTGCGGCCCCTGTCAGTGAAACTTCGGCATGACGTGGTCTATGAACCGTGCAAGCGATGCCTTTTTCCGTTCAAAAGACATGCCACTATCGATCCAGAATGAAAACTCATCGTAACCCAAATCTTCAATCGCTTTTAATCTATCCGTCACTTCCCCAGCCGTTCCTATTGTCAAATCTCGGGCCAGGTTTTCGGGAGACATCATTTTGTTGTCGGCGATTTCTTTGTCGCTCAGTTCTTTGATCAGGCCCTGCGACACGGGGCGTTTGTTCTGAAACCACGCCCCAAAATAGTTATAGAACCGGGACAGCTCTTGTGCCGCTTGCCCCGCATCTTTGCTGTCCGAAGCAACGTAAGTGTGATGTAGCAGCATGATTTTTGGACGTGGGCCATCATAGGTGTCGCAGGCGTCGTTGAACCGCCCAATGAGGGTTTCGATTTCCTCCATGCCTTGCCATAGCGGCGTACATTGAATGTTAAATCCATTGTGGACACCAAACGCGTGACTGTTTGGATCGCGCGCTGCAATCCAAATTGGCGGGCCACCTTTTTGCGCTGGTTTTGGCGCTGAAGTGGTTGCGGGAAACTGAAAGAACTCCCCTTCATGCGCGCAGTCGCCTTCCCACAATTTGGGCAAAAGCGGTGTCACCTCGCGCAGTCTTTGGCCCGCTTCCCAAGCATCCATGCCGGGCACTAGGCGTTCGTATTCATACGAATAGGCACCGCGTGCAACACCAAGTTCGATCCGTCCACCGGTCATCAGGTCTGCAGAAGCGGCCTCGCCGGCCAGTTTGATTGGATGCCAGAACGGCGCAACGATTGTTCCAGTTCCAAGACGCACATTTTTCGTGTGGTGCGACAAATTCACAAGCGACATCAATGGATTTGGCGCGATCGTGAAGTCCATTCCATGATGTTCGCCCGTCCAAACCGCGCGCATACCAGCATCATCCGCCATCTGGCACAGGGCGATGAACTCTTCTTGTAGTCTTTCCTGAGAAGCTTGCGCGTTTTGGCGCTCCATATGGGCGAAAAGGGAAAAATCCATAACGTGCTCCTTTGGTCAGGCTGGGATTGGGGTGTCATTAAGGGTGAAGTATCGGCCGCCGGCATAGCCAAGCCCTGTGCCACCAGAGTGCGCAAAGGCTTTCACGCGTCCAATCAGGACAAGGTGATCCCCCGCCTGAACGCGTTGTTCCGTGGCGCAGGAAAACTGTGCAAGCGCATCGGTAATAAGAGGCAGACCCAGCGCATTCGTCTCGTGAGGAACTTTCGCAAACCGATCTTCGTGATCACTGGCGAATATGTCTGAGATATTCTTCTGGCATGCTTCCAGCACATT
>JBGCEM010000207.1:0-4387 GCA_045106335.1 Paracoccaceae bacterium
AGCTGTTTTTGAAGAACCTCTACGGCAAGTCACCGATCTAAACCAAGTTGTCGGGCTTTGCAGGGCTGCGGTTCTTATCTGCGTGGCTCAAAAGATTTTACAGACAATGGCTTTGCCGTCATGCTGCACTTGCATGATTTATTGATTTTGTGGGGTTTTAGGCATGGGACTATTTGGCAGCGACGGCGAAGATCACACGGCAACACAGCTCGACGTATACAACGATATGATAACCGACCGCATGGACGAGCTGGCGAAGTTGGACGGGATCGACACCCCTAACGCAGCAGCGCGGCGCAAAGAGCTGACCGAAGAAATCCGACAGACCAGACTCAACGTGTCGCAGCTCAAGGATAGCGCGGAGAAATCGGGGCAGGACATTGGTGGATATGACCGCGAGCGGGATATTTTGAGTTAGATGGTGTCCAAAGCGCAGCCTGTCCAAATTCAGCGCATTGGCCTGACCTTTGCAAAGCACTATGCCATCAGATTGCCGATTGCCGTGCTGTATGTGCTGCTTATTTCCCTACCACTCATGCGCCGCGCTGATCCTGTTGGCGCTGATGTGCTGTTTTGGTTTGGCGTGGGCGCTGCATTGCTGTTGGCGTGGTTTATTTATGGCAGTATCTATTCGCTGTTTTCCAACCCGTTTTACAAAGGCGCACAGGTTTTTGACCAAAAGGCCGAGCTGTTGGGCGCTTTGATTGCTGACAAGGAAGATGCATTTTACGAGCTGAACCCGAATTTGAAGATCATTCCGCCTGATTACACCGACGAGCGCGGAAAGGCGGTTTACACGGAGGCTAAAAAGGAGGTCTATCGCATCAAGCTGGAGGGTGGCGCGGCCATGACCGCAGCCGAGGCCGAGCGTTTGACGATGGTTTTCATGGTGCGCGGTCTGCTATCCGTTGTGCCTCGCCTGTTGTTTCTTAAACTGCCGTATCTGTTGATTAAGTACGGCCATTTTGTCGGCGCAGCGGTGCTTTTGTGGGTGGTTGTGCGGAACACGGACGCAGTTGGCACCTTGTTCTTGGCAATCGTGGCCTTTGCCGTTCCTGCGGTTATTGTGCTGTGGAGACCACTTAAGCTGATCTTGTGGCATGTGATTGAAGAACACCCTGCGTTCGTGAATTTTTTTCGCCTTGGTGTTGGTGGCCCATCAGGGCGCTTTGCGGGTCTGCGCGAGTTCGCAAGGGCTGATATGTCCGAGTATTTCAACGAATTTCTAGACAGGCCGCTTAAGAGCGAAACCAGTGATATTTACTTAGGGCGCACACCGTTCTTTGAGGATGTGAGACTGCGCGGGCGTGATGTGGGTTTGAAGGGCAAAGACACACACATGATAACGGTTGCCCGCATCGGTTCAGGCAAGAGCCGCGATGCGATTTGGAACACGATTTTGAACTACTCAGGCGGCATCATCTGCTTTGACCCAAAGGGCGAGCATTACCGCATCGCAGGGGCGCGAAGAGCCAAGAAGAACCCCGTTTACGTGCTTGATCCATATGGTTCTGTCAAAGACCTACAGGAAACGCATTACTGGAATCCGCTGGATGAAATCGACATTGAGAGCGTAGCCGCGCGTGACCAGCTCGAAAATATCGCCGCGTCTTCAATCTCAATGGATAAGAGCGACCGAGATCCACACTTTCAGGAAACGGCGCTGCGGATCTTCCGTGGTTTGATCGCGCATGTTCTCACCAAATACGAGCCAAAGGATCGACACCTTGGCACGGTCTACGATTTGTTGGTGACGGGTGAGCCAGAGGGCAAATACTACAACCCCAAAGCCTTCACGCGGCTTGTTGCTGAAATGGCGCTGAATGATGCACTGGCGGGGGCGGCTGTTGAGGCCGCGAACACCCTGAGTACAGTTGGCGACCGCGAAAAGGGGTCGATTTTATCGACAATGGCGCGGGGTCTAAATTGGATCAATTCGCCAGCGATCCGCGCGGTTATCACGAAGCCCAGCACGTTTTCACTCAGGGAGGCCAAGTCGCGAGAGGCGAGCATCTTCCTTGTGCTGCCTGATGATTTTATCTCGCAGCAATCGCGTTTCTTGCGCACGTTTTTCGGCTTGGCTGGCGAAGTTTGCGGGGATTACATTACGCCCCAGCCCGAAGGATCGAAGCGCCGTGTGTTGATGATCTTTGACGAGTTTTCCGCGCTTGGTCACTTCAAGCCCGCCGAAGAGATCGTTTTACGGAAGCGCAGCGCAGGGATTAAATGTTGGTTCTTGCTGCAAAACCTGTCGCAGCTCAAAGAGCATTATACCAACGTCGAGAACTTCATAACGTCCAGTGACAAACAGTTTTTTGGGGTCGATCAGGCAGACACCTACGCAATGGAAATCCTTGTGAACGCTCTTGGGAAATATACCGAGGGGGAGGGCAGACCAGGGAGACCGTTGCCGTTTGAGAGAACACGGGAATTGTTCACAAATTCAGACGTTGCACATTGGACAAGCAACGCCAGCAATGGGCAGATTGTTATCCCTGCTGATGGTAAGCCAATGAAGCTGCAACGCGTTCCATTCTTCAAGAATTTTGACAGCAGCCAGTACGGCAAACAGAAGACGAGCGGATGAAAAACCCCGCAACCGTCCCTGTGTGGGAAGAGTTGCAGGGCTGGTTTTCACCTTTGGCGGCCATCGGCATCCCTGCCTGTACCGCATCTTAATCGTAGCTGAATAATCGGTTTTTGTCTATCGACGTGCAAAATATCTGGCAGATGGAGGGAGCCGCAATGACGAGAAAACGAAACATAATTCTAGCCGTTTCAATCACGGCTTTGTTGCTGTGCGGATACGCAGGTTTTCTTGAGTATCGGGATTACATGTACGATCAACATTGGAGGATGCAGTGAAATTTCGTCCCCTTTCATCTTTGCTAAAATATCCTAGCGGGGTGAATGGCCGCGAAAGCGGACAGAGGGGGCGGCGATAAGCCCCCTGAAAACCAAAATCGTCACCCCGAAGGGGTGTCATTTTCGCTCTTCTTTGACATGGGCGGCAGGCCAAGCATTTTGCGGTCACGGGCTTTGATGGTGTGGCGATCGAAGAGGGGGGCAAGGGTGTCCTCTAAGCTCCGATCGTTGGCCGCATCCAATGCTTTTAGGACAGCCGCGCCGACAATCTCACAGCGGCGTTTATGCAGCTGAGCCATGCGGGCGCGTTCCTGCTTTTTCGCGTCTGCAATCTGTGCGGCCAGCTCATCTTGCTTGCGTTGCATGGCTTCCAGTTTCGGGGCGGGTTTTGGCATGGCAACCTTGGGAAATTGGCAGGGATGGTGAATACTATGGTATAGTGTCAGACCATCGTGCTTGTGGAAACCTTTTAGGTATTGACGATACAGACTTGATTTAGCCTGTTTTGATAGAATAACGTATGTCTAAAGGTGAGTAGCGAGCTATAGAAATGTACCTACATTTCTTCTCGACAAGGGGAAGCGTTGCACCTTCCCCGTTGTATCCCCATCCACTGCGCTCGCCTCACATTGTGCCAATGATTGAGAGGCGAACTTGACGGCCAACAAAAAACAAAAGCGCGATTGCGAACTGCCACGAACCCGTGTCAGCGCAACCGAGCTTCGCACCTTCAAAGACCGCGCCAATAATGCAGGTTTATCGCTGAGCGATTTTACCCGCATGGCCGTTCTTGATGGTGCTGTTGTTGTCCGCGAGAATGCTTTTGATGTGCGGGCGATCACCGAGTTATCGCGGGTGAGCCAGCAGCTTGTGGCCATCGGCAACAACCTGAACCAGCTCACCAAGCGGGCACATATTCAAAATGAACATGACCCCGCGCACCTTCAAAACATTCTCAACGCCATCGAAGCGGCCACGGTTGAAGCGCAAACCCTGATCGCTAAGGCAATCTGATGGTTCCGCAGGTCAACAAACGTGGCCAGAGCTTCAAGGGCGTAACGGCCTACCTTATGCACGATAAGGAGGCCGACACATCCGAACGGGTGGCGTTCACGGAAACCCGTAACCTGCCCTTTGGGGATGTGGAGCAGGCTTCCAGATTTATGGCATGGACTGACCTAAATTCTGAAATGCTCAAGCACCAGCATGAGCAATACACAGCCCAGCTTGAAGGACGAGAGCCGCGCCATATTGCGGGCAGTCCGTCCCATGCTGGAAATGTGTATCATATGTCTCTGTCGTGGCATACGAGCCAAGAGCCAACGCGGGAGCAGATGACCCAAGCCGCAGACGATGCCGTTGCCCGTCTAGGCTTGGATGACCACGAATATTATCTGGTTGCTCATGACGACGCAGACCATTCCCACATTCATATGGTGGTCAATCTCGTGCATCCCGTGACGGGCAAGGTTGGCGATATCTACAAAGACCATGACGTGCTGGATCGTTGGGCGAATGAGTA
>JBGCEM010000208.1:0-6087 GCA_045106335.1 Paracoccaceae bacterium
GCCATAAACTACCGCCAGCCCGCTTGCTGCAAGTGTAAGGCCCATACCGCCAACACGGCCAATTGCGTTGCCATCTGTAAACGCCAGAGAATAGCCATGTGCCAACCGCCCTAGACAGAAAACGACAGACAACAGCGCCAAAATAACCGCGTTCCCGTTTTGAAGTTCCAAAACAGCAATGAGAATAACGAACAGCGGGGCGTATTCGGTTAAATTTGCCTGTGCACGGATCCTCCTCCTCAGCGTTTCATCGTCACCATCTCCGAGTGAGGCCCCGCCTGATTGCCTCAGTCGGATAACCCAAAAACTGAGAACCAGCAGCCATGCCAGAAGGGTACTCGCGAGCAGAGTCGTGATGGGTAGAAACATGTCTGTCATGGTCTGCCTTTATGTTTGCGGCTTGCTTTGATCGTATCGTTTGACCCAATCAAAAGCCTGTCCTAGCGGATCCTTTGGAGTTCTTGCAAAGTGACCTGACCGTTTCTGTCTTGGTCGGCATTTCTGAATGCAACACGAAAACCAATCGCGCCCAGGCGGACTGCGCGCTTCGCCTCCGTGTGCCCCAAGCGTGCCATTTCGACAATGAAGGTCCGAAACTCGGCCGGATCAAGATCGCGCGAAGCATCTATATCTGCTGTTGTAAACGCGCTTTGTGCTTGCTCATCCGACTGAGCCACTGCGGGTGTCGCGCAGGAGGTCAGTGCTGCTAAAATGATTGGAACGGCTGGCCAGTTCATTGTGCATTCCCAACGTGTTCACGATCTGCAAGGCGTTTGCCGCCTGTTACAAACCGGTTCTGGATCCATGCCACACGCAGTGTGACAATATGAAGGACAATACCAAAAGGTGGACCAAGGAAAACCGGTATTAAACTCAGCGGGAAAGAGACAAGCTGTTGTGGTCCGTAAGCCAGCGCAGACATAGGAGCGCCGATAAGGTCCAAGACACCAAAAACCGACCAGACGATCAGGGCGAGTGATGCATAGTGCCATTGTTTCCATATCATCCAAGCAATTGCCAAGGCTGACAAAGCTGTCGCGATGTCCCCCCATCCGGCATTCATTGCAAAGCCGCGGCTCAGTGCGCCACTGCTGAAATATAAGTAAAGAAAAAGCATTCCGACGATACGGTAGGCGCTTAGCGCGACGATCTTGTGGAGTTGAATTCTTTCAAGAACTTCGGTGACCAACGGCCGAGAGACAAGCCACAGCGCGGCAAGTGTTGGACCGATGATCATAAGCCCCAAGACAAGTTCAACAAGTTCAAACGTGGCACTTACTGTGAGCGCAAATGGTGGCCAAAGGACCAGACCAAGAGATATTTTTTTGACAACCCTTTGATGATCTTCACTTAGACAAAGGGCTGCTTGCCGCAATAATCGCACCAAGTAGAAAATTACAAATGCGGAGGTTGTGAAAACAACGATGTAGATCACAATCAAGTTCGGTGATGTAAGCATGATAATTTTCTTTGTATATACATATAATTATGCGTTTCGGGCATTTCTGGATTGCGCAGTTTCGTCACTTGGACAAGATAGTCAGGACAGCCTGTGCATTATCCCAATCCTCTTCTTTGAGCCGGGAAAGGCTTTCATTGTTTACCGATTGCCACGCCAAACGCGCGTTTTGGAAAAGGTCTTGCCCGTCAATTGTCGCTGATATCACTCTGCTACGCGCATCTTCTGGATCAATGCCCACTTCAATCAGGCCGCGTTTCTCAAGAATTTTAAGAAGACGGGTAAGGGTCGTCTGTTCTATTCCTAAAAGCGATCCGAGCATCTTGAAGCGCGCAAATTTTTGAAGCGTGACGGCTTGAAGTATCGAGAATTGACTAGCGGTCAAATTAAAGGGTCTCAACACGTCTTCGTAACGTCTGGTTATTAGTCTTGCAGCCTTACGTAACGTTTGAGCTACGCAAGAAAATTTTGGTTCAACACGTTTAGCAGTATCTGTCATATACATGTATATACATATACTTGCCAAATCTCGTCAAGCGCGAAAAAGTTTATGATGCCGTTGGTCGAATAGACAGGTGTTGAATGTCACTGAGACCTGACCCGGTATTGTCACCGAGATTTGACCCGCCTTTAGTTATGTATCGGCGGCTATGCTTTGGTCAATGTGGTGGTCTAAGCGCGCCAACTGCCAAGAGATACAAGACGTTGACGTGATGATGCGGAATTAAGTCAACCAAGAGCAAGGACATTCCGGGAATGGCAGCGGCCCTTTGAGGTCGATAAGCCGGTTGGAACCTGGCTCGCGGAATTCATCAGAGCAAGTCCTTAGGGAAACACCGCAGTCGTTTTATGTTGCTCCAGGTCCGGCTTCGCTCGGATGGCGGCACGTTTTGCCGCCTCGGCCAAGGCTGGGATCAATAGCGTGGGCGCTTGGTACATCAACGCCAAGCCGGCATTCGGAACGACTTCGAAAGTGATCCAAGGATACGCAGGGCGCAGCTTTTCTAATTCGCTTAAGTTGATCGTTGGGTCTTGTTCAGCGGTGTAGATGTGGATCGGTATTTGCCGCATATTTTTCATGAGGCCACTCCAGTCCTGATGAAAGGCGATGTATTCCATCGCAAATGCTCGGGCAGCGTGACTGGACGGACCTGCCATCAGATCAAGGTTTGCAATTAACACAATCTTTACGTCGTCTAACTCCAGCAATGCCAGATCCGCAGGAGAGTCTTTGCAGATTTGCATCAACATAGCCTTTGATCCGATGCGTTTGGACATCATCATCACGGCTTTTGATGCGAAATGGACCAGCTTGGGATTGTGCCGCGCGGTCCACACGAAGAACTGTTGCCACCGCCCCCAACCCTCGACCGATTCGCCACCGGGAAGACAGGGACGCGCACCGATACCGATCACCTCTGTGATCAAATCCGGATATTTCGCGACCAAATCCGCGGCAAATGGAAAGTCAGAACCCTGAACCGCATAAGGTATTTTGGAAATACCCAGGCTTTTAAGAAGAAAGACTGTGTCGTTGTTAATGGTATCCAGCACATCAGCATGAACATCCAATTTATCACTGTCGCCATATCCTGCGCGAATAGGGCAGATGACGTGCAAATTGTGTTGAAACGCCAGTTTGATCATAGGCTTGGTCCAGCGCACCATTGCTGACCCCATATGCGAATACAGCACAGGATGCCCATTCGAGGGACCCATTTCGTGATAGGCCATCACCCGGCCATCCGGCAGTGTTATCGTGCTGAACGGTTTCCATACCTGAGTGTCGAGCCAGTCATCTGAAAGAACGGGCTGGGATGGTGTCTTGGTGCTATCGTCGGTCTTGGCCGTATCAGAGAAGTCATTCAGGATCAGAGCAAAGCGCACGACATCTGCCTGAGAGCGAACGTTCATCTTGCTGATGATCGATTTTACTTGCTCCCGAACGGTCCCAACGGCGGTTCCGCGTGCGGTCGCGATGGATTTCACATCCTGCCCTTCGGTCAGTTTACGCACGACGTTTTGTTCTGCCTGCGTTAAGTGAAAGGCATTGCTGAGAATGTCGCCAATGGACTCGCGCCAATGAACATGGGTGGACACGACAAGTGCCAAAGACGGCATATCACGGCTGGCCCGAACTGGGATGACGCGGAACAAAAGCGCGCCCTGCTTGGTTTCGTTTTCGCTTTTGATCAACCGTTCTGTGGACTCTGGCCTGCGCAGGACGTCTTGCACCGCGCTGGCCAAAGCGGCCTGAAACTCATCTGGCAGGTTGAGAGACGACAAAGCATCCCCGGTGGAAATACCAAAGGCCGACTGCGCACCGGGATTGACCTCTTCAACTGTAAGGGAGGCGTTCACACAAAATGCGGCGACCTTTTTGTAAGGCTCAAGCGGGTCTGCGCGGTTTGGTTGGGACGTGTCCCCCAACTGCAAAAATGCCTCGGCACGGTCGAGATGAGCTTTGAACACAGCATCAAACGTGCCGACGGATTTGGGATCACCGTTGGCAAAATGCGCGGCCCAGTCACCATCCGCCCACAAGTTGATGAAGTCATCAAGCAGCGCGGGTTCCAATGCAATTTCATAAATACGATCCAGGATCTGGGAATGTTCTGTATCTTTTGAAACGGGGTCTTTTGGCGGCATCGAAAACCTATGCACTTTTTAAGTCGTAACGGGAGTGGTGTTTGCCCTGTGCACCTTGACACAGTTTGGTTGGCGTGGACACCGGGAGAGGTGTTGAAGTGTATCCGTATACGCCAAATCTGTCAAAAATGCGCAAACAGATACACCTCAGGCTTAGGGGGATAAACGGAAGAGAAAATCACCCCAGATTGCGATAGCGGGCCGAGGTTTCACAACATAACCATCGAACCACCACCACAAACCAAGAGAACAGAGAGACTTCTGTTCATGTACAGTTGGCCATTTGGCGATCGCGCCAAGCGCCGTAGCTGGGCAGCGAAAACAACCACAATTGCGGATGCCAAAACAATGCTACCGAATGTGATAAGTGCCAAAATAATGAACTCAGGCATTGCGATTTGGGTGATGTTCATGACTTCGGGCACAGTCAGCGGTAACAACACCATCATATATGGAGAGATTAAGCAGGTCGTCATGCCTGCAAAGGCGGGTGATTTCAGCTTCTTTTTCGAACCTGAATCATCTTGGCCAATATCAACGCCGCCCTTCCAAATATCGAAAGCCAACCAGAAAATATAAGCCATCATCGCGTATTTCGAATACTCGAATAATTCGGGAACAGTGGTGAACCATCCACTTAACCCGAAACAAACGGCAGTAATGATTGCGACACCGCCGATAGAGTAGCCAAGGCCAAAGCCGACTGCGCCGCGGATATCGTTACTCGCCGAGCGGACAATCAACATGAGGACAACAGGACCAGGGGCGATCGCCAAGACAAAGACAGTCAGAAAATACGAAAAAGTGTCTGCGCAAGACATTATACTGGGTTCCCGCTTAAAGTTGTGTTCAAGACGCTTCGGGACGCCACGCGTGCCCGGCGCAGGCGCAGGATAAGTCCTGAGACGCCTATGGTAATGACGCTGCCTTGGATCATTGCAGCCGACAGATTGAACTCTGCGATCAGGCTGATGGACACAAAAATTGACGACATCACATTGGCCAAGGAATAGGCCAGACTATTGCCGTTCATGACGCCCCATTGGACGGCGGCAAAAGCCGAAATGTACACAAGAAAGCCAAGCACACCGATGCTTTGAAGTAAGCCAAGTGATTGGCCGTATTCGAAAATTTCTTCCACAATTCACCCCCTAATACCGCGAGGGATTAGTAGGCTGGATCATGAAAATCGGCATCTCCCATTTGGGGGGTGCGGGTGAAAAAGGGGGCGTTAAGTAAGGTATTCCATACCCAATTTTTCAACAACCTCTGCCGATTGTGTTGAAAAACCCTCTGGTTTTAGTGCTTCTGTCTAAGCTATCGCGTTGATTTCTTTTGGATGTGGAAGTCCTGATCGCCCTTCATGCTACGTCGGGCTCCATCGGTTTGAGCTTTGCGCGTTTCCGAAGGTTTTGGGCGGTGGCTGCGAGGGTGAACTCGTCCTGGACGCCGCATGCGCTGCCCGGCAGGGTCATGGCAAAGCCATGATCCCAAGAGGGTCCTCGTAATCGGAGCCGTCCCAGACCGAGGATGCGTTTAAGGTGGGCAAAGAGCATTTCGACCTTTTTGCGTCGCGCCTGAGCCTTGGGATTGAAGTCTGAGGCGGTACATTGGCGGGCAAAGTCTCTGACGATCTCGAATTTATCGCGATGGATCGAACGCGTTTCGGCGTTGGGGCAGCACTTTGCCTTCAATTCGCATCCTGTGCAGTCTGATTTCAGTGCCCGATAGGTTCTGGATTTCCAAACCATCGCGTCCGCATCTTCGCTCAGAACGGTTGATCGCGGCTTTTGGGGCCCAGTCTTCTGGTCTTCGACAGTGTGCCGCTTGCGCCATTTGGCAACTGCCTTGGGCGTGATCCCAAGCGCCCGGCTCAGCTCCGCGATCCAAGCCTGCGATCGCTGTATCGCTGCTCTGACCGGGTGCGCCCCTCTTGTCTTATGAAAGGGGTAGCTGCTATGTGATGATGCAGCCACTGC
>JBGCEM010000209.1:0-23344 GCA_045106335.1 Paracoccaceae bacterium
TCATTTTCTGCGCATCGACATCGCCCGCATCCAAGATCTGCAGCGCGGCAATCAACTGTTTTTCAAAGAACGCAGTTCGGCGGGCATCATAAGCCAGACTTGCCAAGGATTGGATTGTGTTGTTCGACCCCTTGAAGGCCCCAAACGCACTCTCAAGCCCCCAGATCGCCACGACAATTTCCGCGTCAACGCCGTACGTCTGCTCGATCCGCGCCAGAACGGCCCGGTTTTGGGCCATTGCCCGTTTGCCATTGGTGATGCGCGTGTCGCTAACGGCCGTGCTGAGATAATCCCAAAGGGTCTTGGTAAATTCTGCCTGATTGCGGTCACGCCGAATGACGTCACTGTCAAAGCGCGTTCTTTGGAAAGCCCGGTTTACCGTGGTTTCAGAGATCCCCTGATCCGACGCACGCCCTTTGAATGCAGCCAACCAGGTCTCAAAATTAGCCGGTTGGTCGGCGCTGACCTGAACCGGTTTTGCCATTGGTCGCTTAGACGTCACCACAGTGTCGCCCACGGCCGGAGCGCTCAACAGCCCAATCCCCAAAATACCCAGTGCCCAACGCATCGCCTGTCCTGCCTTTTTGCTTTTACCCTACTCATTTGGGGCGTCTGGACCAAAGCTACAATCTGTTCTGGTCCTGACTGGGCAAATCTTTGCGCAAACGTGCGATATGATCGCGCAACATCATCACACGACGGGGGCGGAAACTTTCCGAGGTGCGTTCAAACGTTTTGATGCGGTCTAACCGAAAGGTTCGGTAATCTTGGCGCAGGTGACACCAGGCCATCAAAACGCTGCTGGTTTCCAAATACACAATGCCCAAGGGCCACAATTTGCGCTTGGTTTGCGCACCGCTGGCATCAAAGTAGGTAACAAAAATCGCGATCTCATCCCAGGTGGCTTGGCGCAATTGGGCCACATCAATGCTGGGACGCGGTGGGCTCACAAAGCGGCGCGCATCCAGAACCGCATGTTCCAACCGATGCGCTTGGCGGTCTGGAACCCGCGCTGTAATCTTTGCAAGAGCTGCGCGGGCGGCATCGGCAATCGAGGGATCCCCAATTTCAGCCACTTCGCGAAGCCCCAATACCAGGGCTTCTAACTCATCATCTTCAAAGGCAAGGGGCGGCAAGCTGGCGTCTTCAATCAGGGTAAATCCGAACCCGGCCTCACCATCAATCACCGCCCCAATTGCGCGCAAGGTATCGATATCGCGGTAAATCGTGCGCAGGGACACGTGCAATTCATCCGACAACCGCGCAGCGGTCACGGGCGCTTGCATCTTGCGCAGAGCCGTCATCAGTTTGAACAGGCGCGTGGTCTTACTCATAGGAAGACCCTAATCTTCATGACACAATTTGTCAGTAGGCTCTGCTAAGTTGCTGATTGAAATTAAAGGACACGCCATGCTCACCTTAATCACTTTTCCTGCCAATTTTGGACAACTCAGCCTTAGCCCTTTTTGTGTCAAGGCGATCTATTTCTTGAACCGCTCTGGACAGGCTTGGCAACGCGAAGACTGCAATGATCCGCGCAAAACGCCGCACCAAAAGCTGCCGGTTCTACGCACGCCAGATGGGCTGGTGCATGACAGTGACCGGATCCGCGCTTATCTGGAAACACAAGGTGCCGTTTTCGATGGTGGATTATCCGTTCAAGATCTGGCCATTGCGCGCGCGTTTCAGCGCCTGGCCGAGGATCACCTTTACTTCCTGCTTGTGCTTGATCGCTGGGGGCGCGACGAGGTGTGGCCGACGATCCGCGACACATACTTTGCCGAGATTCCTAAGCTTTTGCGTGGCCCGATCACCGGAATGCTGCGGCGCAATTTGTTGAAAGGATTGGACGCTCAGGGGTTGGGTCGGCTCAGCTGGGTCGAACGGAAGGAGCACGCTGAACAGGACCTTGGCGCGATTTCAGCCCAGTTAGGTACTTCGGATTTCTTGCTTGGGCAGACTGTGACTTCGGCAGATTTGTGCGTGGCCCCCGTTCTGGCTGCGATTGCCAGTTCCCCTATTCCAACGGATTTGTCGTGCCGCGTGGCCCAAGACGTTCAACTGTGCAATTATATAGCGCGCGTGCATTCTGCTGCTGGATGTTAAGGACGCGGACGATGCTATCGGGTCAGATACAAAAACTATGCCTTAAACGTCATCAAATCCACGGACTTTCGCGATCTAGACTGCGCCGGTGTCACGCCATACGCCGCCTGAACTGACTTTGACATTGTCGATACGCTGCCAAAGCCAGTGGCGACAGCAATTTCTGGCAGCGGCAGCAGCGTTTGTTCGATCAAGGCCCAGGCTTTCTTCGTGCGTAAATGTTTGTAAAACTTTCCCGGGGATTGATTGAAAACGTCGCGGAATATGCGTTCGATTTGGCGACAGGACATGCCGACTTGGCCCGCCAGCGTTTCCATATCAAGCCGCTCTGCGATGTTGTCTTCCATCACTTGGATCACATCCCGCACCCGTTGATTGAACAGTCCGGCATGCCCTGCGATGTCTCGGGGCTGGTCCGCGTCACTTTTGCGCAAATTGGGCAACAGCAACAAACCCGCCAATTCCGCCAGCGCCACCTGATCTAAGTACGGCGAGATCAATCCTGCGACCAATTCCGGCGTTGCAGCGGATCCTGCTGCGGTAATGACACCGCCAGAATGTTCGGCTAAACGATCTGTAAGATCCGGAAAATAACCAGTTTCACGCAACATATCTGCCTGTTTCCAATGCGTTGTGACCAGGCCAGAACCGGATTTCTTGGTCTTGATATACCGTGTCGCCGCATCCGACAGCAACACAACCCGCCGAGCTTGGCGCTGCATTTGTCGCACGCGGACCATCCAATCCGCAAGATCAAGCCCAGTGCCGCCGACAACGATCATAACATCCGAAAACCCGTGTCCATCGATGACAGGTTCAGCGCGCGCAATTTGACCTCCGCGAGAGGCCACCAAACCAGGAAAATAGGACAGGAACCGAGTCTGAAACAGCGCTTGACGCAGCACGGTATTCGCTTGCGCGAGCGTATGCGTGATCCCTGAAACTTCATGATCGCAGTAACCTTTGGCCACCAAGATTTCGAAACGAACCACCCCGTCCGGCCGCGATGGCTTAGACAGCGCAGAAGAAGATTGAGGAAAGTTGGACCGCTTCGACATGTACCGTATTTAACCCTCAGAACATTGTGACGGGCACAGCGGTGCACGTCGCTTTGATCGACGGTACAATGGATCCTGTCACAAAAACAATGATCTACCTGGTTGCTCTAGCGACGCACAGCGGTGGTCTTCGAAGACGGTTTTGATAACCCCGCGCGCGCGTTATTTCACACGCCCACGGCTTCAGTTTTTTCAATAACAGCCCCCAGCATTGTACCTGAGGCATAATGTACCGCAAATGTCCCGAAAACGCGCGGCGTGGCAGGGCATTTGTGACTCAAGTCTTAGGCACGGTGTTTAGTGCGCTATCATTTCGGATTGACGCACGATGACTTCCGCTTGTTTAATCGACGCAATATCCACCAAACGACCTTTGTATACAGTCGCGCCTTCACCATTTGCCTTGGCCTGCTCCATCGCAACAAGGATCTCACGGGCTTCTGCAACGGCTTCATCTGAAGGGGTGAAAATTTCGTTGGACAACGCAACTTGCTTTGGGTGGATCGCCCATTTTCCGACCATGCCCAAAGTAGCCGAGCGACGTGCCTGCGCGCGAAACCCGTCATCATCCGAGAAATCTCCGAAGGGGCCGTCCACTGGTAACACACCATGGGTGCGACACGCAGCCACGATATTGGCCTGTGCCCAGTGCCACGGATCGGACCAATGTTTTTGACCCTGTTGCAGCATGTAATAGGCGTCTTGTGTGCCGCCAATTCCAGTTGTTTGCATGCCCATCGAGGCGGCAAAATCGGCGGCCCCCAGGCTCATCGCCTCAAGCCGCACAGAGCTGGCGGCGATTTCTTCCACATGTGCAATCCCAGCCGCACTTTCGATAATTACTTCGAATTTCAAACGCTTGCTGCGCCCTTTCGCGGCCTCGACAGCTGTGACCAAGGCATCTACTGCATAAACATCCGCTGCACATCCCACTTTGGGAATCATGATCATATCCAAACGCTCGGATGCATTTTCGAGCAAATCGACCACGTCGCGGTACCAATAGGGCGAATCCAGCCCATTGATGCGCACAGACAGGGTTTTTGTGCCCCATTCCACAGCCCCAATCGCTTCAATCACATTGGCGCGCGCACTGTCCTTATCGGACGGCGCGACGCTGTCTTCCAAATCAAGGTTGATCACATCCGCGGCACTGTTGGCCATCTTTTCAAAAATCGCAGGGCGGGACCCGGGTCCAAAAAGCTGACAACGGTTCGGACGGGCGACAGGGGTGGGTTGGATGCGGAAGGACATAGTCTGCCTCGGTAATAATGTTACGTAAATCTTGGCGTCAGACTTAGGAAATTGCGCAATTGCCTGCAAGGTCTATTTTGCACGCGCAGCATTTCCGTCAAATCTCAAAAATGCGCAAAATTTTCCCAATATGATCATGAATACTGCAATAATCTTGCAAGAATATCCATTACGCCACCTAATTTCGGATATCTTTGTTCTGCAAACGACAAATACTACGGGCGAAATCTTGATTCTCTGAGGGCTTGTCATGATCCAAACACCATATCTTTTATTCTTGGGCGATGCGCCTGACCAATTGGCCGCTAAAGTTGCGCAGGGCATCAAAGATTGGCGTCCCGACAACGCCGTGGGCCAGTTTCGCCTGAAGGGTTGCGGCGCCGATGTTGGATTGACGGATATGACGCTTGAGGACGGTCTTGCTGCAGGCGCAAAAACATTGGTCATCGGCGTGGCCAATCGCGGTGGCGTGATCTCGGCTGCTTGGAAAGAGGTTTTGGTCGCAGCCCTGCAAATGGGATATGATCTTGCCTCAGGTCTGCATAATCTGTTGCGCGATGAGCCAGAATTGATCGCCGCCGCCCAAACCCATGGGCGCACGTTGCATGATGTGCGCATCCCAACTGTCGCCTATCCCATCGCAACAGGTGTCAAACGAACCGGCAAACGCCTGTTGGCGGTCGGCACGGATTGTTCGGTGGGCAAAATGTATACAGCGCTTTGTGTTGATCAAGAAATGCAAAAACGTGGCATGAAATCAACCTTTCGCGCGACCGGCCAGACGGGCATTTTGATCACAGGCGGCGGCGTGCCTTTAGACGCAGTGATTGCGGATTTTATGGCTGGTTCTGTCGAATACTTATCACCCGATAATGATGGCGATCATTGGGATATTATTGAGGGCCAAGGCAGCCTATTTCACGTTAGCTATTCTGGTGTGACGATGGCGTTGATCCATGGCGGGCAGCCAGATGCGCTTTTGATCTGCCACGAACCAACCCGCGAGCACATGCGCGGTCTGCCGGGCTTCACCCCGCCCGCGATGCAATCGGTCGCCGATCTGGCTTTAACCTTAGCGAAAGTGGCCAATCCTGATTGCGTCGTCGTCGGGTGTGCTATCAATACCCAGCATATGTCCGAGGATGAAGCAAAGGCCTATCTGGCGGATGTTGAGAAGGAAATGGGGCTGCCAACGACAGATCCGTTCCGCTTTGGGGCCGGAAAACTGGTCGACGCGTTGGAAAAAATCTAAACGTACCGCTTAGGTGAGGTTCAGGGGACGCTCATGCAAATAACTGTTTCTCAAGATGTATTTCAGCTGGCGCAAGTCTTTACGATCGCGCGTGGGTCGCGCACCGAGGCGCAAGTTTTGACAGTGCGCATCACCAAAGGTGGCGTTACGGGGCTGGGCGAATGCGTGCCCTATGCGCGGTATGGTGAAAGCCTAGATTCGGTCACCGCGCAAATCAAAGGCCTGCCCGAGACCTTTGACCGCACCAGCCTGATGGATGTGTTGCCAGCTGGGGCGGCGCGCAACGCGGTGGATTGTGCGCTGTGGGATCTTGCGTGCAAATCGACCGGTAAGCGGGCCTGGGAGCTTGCCGGATTGCCCGCACCAAAGCCCGTGATCACAGCCTATACCTTGTCGCTGGACACGCCGGACAAAATGCAAAAGCAAGCGCAGAAAAATGCTTTCCGCCCGCTTCTTAAGACCAAATTGGGCGGCGGCGAAGAGGATGTTGCCCGGATAGAGGCTGTCCGTCGGGGTGCGCCAGATTCGCGCATCATTGTGGACGCGAATGAGGGCTGGGATGCTGATTTGTATCAAATACTTGCCCCAGTCCTCGTGCGGCTTGGCGTGCAAATGGTCGAACAACCGTTGCCCGCAGGTCAGGACGAGGCGCTGTCGGAATTGGAACGCGTTTTGCCGGTTTGTGCGGATGAAAGCTGCCATGATCGCGGCTCGTTGGCGGATCTGAAAGGCAAATACGATATGGTGAACATCAAGCTGGATAAAACCGGTGGCTTGACCGAAGCTTTGGCCCTGCGCGACGCAGCCCTTACCCAAGGGTGGGATGTGATGGTCGGTTGCATGGTTGGCACGTCACTTGCCATGGCCCCTGCGACTTTGGTGGCGCAAGGGGCTGGCGTCGTAGACCTTGACGGGCCGCTCTTGTTGGCCGAAGACCGCGCAACACCTTTGACATTCGACGCGGCCGGCATCCACCCGCCCGCACCAGATCTATGGGGATAAGCACGATGCGTACAGTCTATGTAAATGGCGACTACCTACCTGAAAACGAAGCCAAAATCTCGATCTTTGACCGTGGTTTTCTGATGGCAGATGGCGTGTATGAAGTGACATCCGTCCTGGATGGAAAGTTGATCGATTTTGAAGGGCACGCAATTCGATTGCAGCGCAGCCTGGATGAGCTGGACATGGCAAACCCCATTTCGAAAGACGATTTGCTGGACGTACACCGCGAATTGGTGCGCACCAACGACATCGACGAAGGCTTGGTCTATTTGCAAATCACACGTGGCGCGCCCGGGGATCGTGATTTTGCCTTCCCCCCCGAAGATACACCCGCCACGATCGTGTTGTTCACGCAAGACAAGCCAGGTCTAGCCGACAGCGCGCAAGCCAAAAAAGGCATTAAAGTCATCAGCATAGAGGACGAACGCTGGGGGCGGCGTGACATCAAAACGGTGCAACTTCTGTATCCGTCTATGGGCAAAATGATGGCCAAGAAACAGGGCTGTGATGACGCGTGGATGGTGCAAGATGGCTATGTGACCGAAGGCACCAGCAACAATGCCTATATCGTGAAAAACGGCAAGATCATCACACGCAAGCTTAGCAATGACATTTTGCACGGCATCACCCGCGCGGCCGTGCTACGCTTTGCCAAAGAGGCCCAAATGGAGGTCGAAGAACGGTCCTTCACCATCGAAGAAGCCCAAGATGCGGATGAAGCGTTTTTCACATCCGCCAGCGCCTTTGTCATGCCTGTCGTGGAAATTGACGGTGCTGTTTTGGGTTCGGGCACACCTGGCCGTGTGGCGACCCGGCTGCGCGAAATTTACTTGGATGAAAGCCGCAAAGCCGCCGTTTGACCGGCCTTGGGCTTGGGTTACGCTTTGCCGACGTTTTCGGCGAAGCTTTTGTCAAAGGCGGTCTTTTGATCTTTGGTCGCGTCAGTTTGGTAGTTGGCTTTCCACTCAGCCATACTCATTCCATAAAACGACTCGCGCGCGGCGTCTTTGCTGATCTCGATCCCCTTTTCTGCGGCGGCCTCTTGGTACCAGCGGCTTAGACAATTGCGGCAAAACCCAGCCAGGTTCATCATATCAATGTTTTGAACGTCGGTCCGGTCCTCCATCAAGTGCTTGCGTAACCGGCGAAATGCGGCGGCTTCTAGTTCCAGCTGTGTCTGCTCGTCCATTGGGTTTTCCTTTGCATCCAGACTTTCTGAAATCGGCATTCATTTGGGCAACGTCAAGCCCGTGTTGCGGTTGAACCCTGTTAAGAAATGGGTGATAACGCTAACAATCAATGGCAAGGGATCGAAGCAGATGAAGCGCTCGCGCAATGTGAAAATCGTGGCAACACTTGGCCCGGCGTCGGACACTTATGAGCAAATTCGCGCACTGCACGAGGCGGGCGCAGATGTATTTCGGCTAAACATGTCGCACGGCACACAAGATGAGATCGCCCAAAAGCACAAAATTATCCGTCAAATCGAAGAAGAGCTCGACTCGCCCATTGCAATTTTAGCGGACTTGCAGGGTCCGAAGTTGCGCGTCGGCGTGTTTGCCAATGAGAGCGAAACATTGGTGGAAGGCGCGGCCTTTCGCATGGACCTGGATACGGCCAAAGGCGACTTAAACCGCGTGAACTTGCCGCATCCTGAGATTTTTGCAGCGCTTGAACCCGGAGCGTCGCTCTTGGTGAATGATGGTAAAATCCGACTGAAGGTCGAAGAGTGCGGTCCGGATTTTGCGGATTGCACAGTCGTCATCGGAGGCGTGATTTCGAATCGCAAAGGTGTCAATGTACCCGATGTCGAATTACCCGTCGCGGCGCTGTCGGAAAAAGACAAAGCAGATCTGGAATTTGCCTGCAACTTGGGGGTTGATTGGGTCGCGTTAAGCTTTGTGCAACGGACTGCAGACGTTGAAGAGGCGCGGGCTTTGATCATGGGCCGAGCAGCCATATTATCCAAGATCGAAAAACCCAATGCTGTCGAACGGTTCGACGACATCCTTAAAGCCAGCGACGGTATTATGGTTGCGCGTGGAGACCTAGGCGTCGAACTCCCTGTCCAAAATGTGCCGCCAATCCAAAAACGGCTTGTGCGCAAATGTCGCTTCGCCGCAAAACCGGTGATCGTCGCGACGCAAATGTTGGAAAGTATGATCGAAAGTCCGATGCCGACGCGCGCCGAAGTGTCCGATGTGGCTACAGCGATCTATGAAGGAGCCGACGCCGTCATGTTAAGCGCCGAAAGCGCGGCGGGCGATTATCCGATCGAAGCGGTGCAAACTATGAACAACGTGGCGACGGAAGTTGAGCTGGATCCCACCTATCGGCAAGTCATCGAAGCTTCGCGGCATGCGACACGCAGCTCTGTTGCAGATGGGATTGTTGCTGCGGCCCGCGAAATTGCGGAAACTGCCGATATTAAAGCGATTTGTTGTTTTACACATTCCGGGACAACCGCTTTGCTGGTGTCTCGTGAACGGCCCCGTGTCCCGATTTTGGCGATGACCCCCCTTAAGACAACGGCCCGACAGCTTTGCCTGACCTGGGGGACGAATTGCGTGATTACTGCGTCGTTGGATCGCTTTAAAATGGCCGTTGTTACAGCGGCAAGTGCGGCCCGCGCCCAAAGCTATGCCGATGAAAATGACCAGATTTTGGTGACTGCAGGTGTGCCGTTCAATGTGGCTGGGACAACGAATATTTTGCGTGTCGCGCCGTGTGATGAACGTTTGATTTTCGCGACTGATCCAGAGTAAAAGCAAAGAATTACAGCGGCTGGGACGGACAGAGATGCAACCGGATTTTTACCTTGTCGGCGGGCTTATATTGGCTGCGCTTGCGATCCCATCCATCATCTCTGCATTGTCTGATCGTCGTCCGCCTCGGATGTCTGCAATTCTTGTTGTGGTGGCTGGAAGCACGATAATTTACGCCCTACAGACGCAACCGGGTGGGTATACGTTTAGCGAAATCCCTGATGCATTTGTTCGGGTTTTCGCTGAAATTATTAACGGATAAGCACTGATTTTGTCGCACAAATAAGCATTTCTTTAATCTGTTTCGCTTAGCTTTTTGCCGAGATGGTGGTGCCTTTGTGAAGTTAATAAGCGTTTTCATAGCTTTGGCTGTCGCCATACTGCCAACAAACATGTTTGCCGACGTTGTCCGTGACGAAAAAAGGGTTTGGACACGCATTCTACTTGCTGGCGAGCAACGTTACATGCAGCAACGCATTGAAAAATCAGCTTGTTTCGCTATGACAGGCGTGGAAACGCTGTGGTTTCGGGACGATGCGATGCGCGCCGCAGATACGTTCAACGCCAACCTCGACGTATTACAGTCTGGCAATGGCGATCTTGACCTTCCAGCCGAAGACTCGCCAGAAGTTTTAGAGCGTTTAGAAAAGACGGTGCAATTTTGGGCGAAATTCGAACCCGCTGCGCGTCAGGTTATGAATGGTGATACTCATACTATTCCCGTCCGCCAATTGATGGATTGGGATGCACTTTTCTTGGCCGAATTGCAGCAAACAGCCGAAGTCATTCAAGCTGTGCACAAACAAAATTTACTGGCACGCCAGTCTCTTGCATCTACGATTGATGTTGCGTCACGGCAACAAATGTTAGCAACACGTATGGCCAAAAGTTACTGCTACATCGCGCTTGACCTGCGCAGAGCTGAAATGAAGTCTCAGCTTGTTGCGGATATCGAAGAATACAAACGCGCAATGAAAGCAATGGAATTTGGCGATTTTGACCTGGAAGTTATCGACCCTCCTGGATTGAAGGCACTTATGGCCGTGTCGCAAATGAATGAAAACTGGGAGACATTGCATGAGATGTTTGACACGATTTTGCAGCTTCCAAATCTGGGAACTGACCAGCTTATGGATGTATCGAACATTAGCGTAGAGCTCAGCCGCTTGGCCGGTACAATGATCGACATTTATTTAAATTAGGCATGGCCGTTAATCGTAGACCAGATTTTGATCAAAGCTGTTTTGGCTTGCCAAGATCGACGATGCTTTCTATACGGCACTCTCGTTTGCGCGTCCGGCCGAATTGGCATGCCGAGTCGCGCGATTTGCGGACCTAAACCTAGGAGACCGAAATGCCTAAAATGAAGACGAAGTCGAGCGCCAAAAAGCGCTTTAAAATCTCGGCGACCGGAAAGGTCATCGGGGGCCAAGCTGGTAAACGGCACGGAATGATCAAGCGACATAAGAAATTTATCCGCGACGCGCGCGGCACGACAGTATTGTCCGAACCCGACGCCAAGATCATCAAGGGCTTCATGCCCTACGACCGCTAATAGAAGGCTGAACACATGTCCCGAGTTAAAGGTGGAACTACAACCCACGCCCGCCACAAGAAGGTCGTCAAAGCCGCTAAAGGTTATTACGGACGCCGCAAAAATACCTTCAAGGTTGCCCGTCAAGCCGTCGACAAGGCCAACCAATACGCAACACGCGATCGTAAAAACAGAAAGCGCAGCTTCCGTGCTTTGTGGATTCAACGAATCAACGCAGCCGTGCGGGCACATGACGAAGCATTGACATATTCGCGTTTCATCAACGGCTTGTCGCTTGCAGGAATTGAAGTCGACCGGAAAGTTTTGGCGGATCTGGCAGTTCACGAACCTGACGCGTTTGCCGCAATCGTTGAGCAAGCAAAAGGCGCACTTGTCGCGTAAAGCTTCTAACAATATGATCTGAAATCGGACCGTCCTTTCTAGGGCGGTCTTTTTTGTACTACACATAGTTGCGCTAAGAGCCTGTCGAACAATGTTGAGCGCCATGTAGCCATGTAGCATACAGGCAACCCTGAATGATCGCTTGAAGCCGACAAGCCCGCGCGCTAGCAGGGTTCAAACGTTTCAACGGAGACTGTTATGGACGATCTGCGCGAAAAATACTTAAGTCTGATTGCAACGGCCACGGACGAATCCAACTTGGAATCGCTTAGAGTACAGGCCGTGGGCAAAAAGGGTGAAATCAGCTTAAAGATGCGCGAACTGGGCAAAATGAGCCCGGAAGAACGCCAGACAGCCGGACCTGCCCTCAACGCACTGAAGAACGAAATCAACTCGGCCTTGGCCGCCAAGAAATCCGCGCTGGCCGATGCTGCGCTGGATGAACGTCTGCGCACGGAATGGTTAGACGTAAGCCTGCCTGCGCGTGATCGGAATGTCGGTTCGATCCACCCCATTAGCCAGGTCAGCGAAGAGGTCACTGCGATCTTTGCTGAAATGGGATTTTCCGTCGCAGAAGGCCCGCGCATCGATACTGATTGGTACAATTTTGATGCCTTGAATATTCCCGGCCATCACCCTGCACGCGCTGAAATGGACACATTTTATATGCATCGCGCTGACGGGGATAACCGCCCTCCGCATGTACTGCGCACCCACACGTCGCCCGTCCAAATTCGATCGATGGAAAAAATGGGCGCACCGCTGCGGATCATTTGCCCCGGCGGTGTGTACCGTGCGGATTATGACCAAACGCACACGCCAATGTTCCACCAAGTTGAGGGTCTGGCAATCGACAAAGACCTGTCCATGGCGAATTTGAAATGGGTCTTGGAAGAGTTCGTAAAAGCGTTTTTTGAAGTCGATGGGGGCGTTGAATTGAGGTTCCGTGCCTCGCATTTTCCGTTCACAGAACCTTCCGCCGAGGTCGATATCCGCTGTTCTTGGGATGGCGGCACGCTAAAAGTGGGTGAAGGCGATGATTGGCTAGAGATCTTAGGCTCGGGCATGGTGCATCCCAAAGTCTTGCAGGCCGGCGGAATTGACCCCAACGCATGGCAAGGTTTTGCATTTGGCATGGGAATTGATCGGATCGCGATGCTGAAATATGGCATTCCCGATTTGCGCGCGTTTTTCGACAGCGATCTGCGCTGGTTGCGTCATTACGGCTTTAAGGCGCTGGATGTGCCGACGCTGCATGGCGGGCTGTCGCGGTAACGCCATCTAAAACGGTTTGAGCAAGATCCCAATGCGTTGGTTTGCCCTTATTTTGTGTTTGATCGCCCCCCTCTCTGCGGGGGGTCAAACAATTGAACGGTGTATCGATCAAACCCCGTGTGCATTAGGTGCGCGCGCCTACCATGTGTCTGAACCTGGTGGTTGGGATGGCCGCACGGCTTTGCCCGTGTTGCTGCATTTCCATGGATGGGGGCGGCAGGGGACTTTGATCGTCCAACATCCGCGCATCGCTGGGGCGACCACGCGACGTAACGTCTTGTTGGTTGCCCCCAACGGACTAGGCCGTAGCTGGGATTTTTGGCGCGCGGGCTCGGACGATGTCGCATTCGCGCGCGCGGTTCTGGATGACGTCCAAGACCGCTACCCGATTGATCTCAATAAGATATTTGTGTCTGGCTATTCCTGGGGCAGTAATATGGCGTGGCGGTTTGTCTGCGACGATGGGTCCGATATTGCCGCGCTTTTGGCGATTTCTGGCACACTCGATCAGGACGAGATCTGCGCAACGGGTCCGGCGGACGTTCGCCAAGTCTATGGTCTGAAAGACAATGTCTTGGATTTCCCATTCGGTCCCAATGGCGAGCGCGACAACCCCGTTAAGTTATGGCGCATGATGTTTGAATGCGGCGAAGCGCAGAACACAGGCCCTTGGCAACAGGTCCCCTTTCTGACGCTGGATCGCCTGGAATGGACCAATTGCGCACAAGGTCGTGTCAGCTTGGATATCCATCCCGGTGGTCACTTTATTCCCCATGGCTGGATCGCGCGGCAGCTCGACGAACTTTTGGGATTGCCCAACAGCTATCCATAACTGGCCCAGAGCGGCTTGAACCCAAACCAGAACTTTGTCATTGCATTGACAGGTATTTGCCCCGGAGGCGTCGCAATGAAATTCACACTGTCTTGGCTGAAATCTCACCTTGAGACCGATGCTGCCTTTGACGATATTCTTGAGGCTTTGACCGATTTGGGTCTGGAAGTCGAAGGCGTCGAAGATCGCGGGGCGAAACTGGCTGACTTTACAATTGGTAAGGTTGTCAGCGCCGAAAAGCACCCCGATGCGGACCGCTTGCGCGTGTGCCAGGTCGCGACAGATGAGGGCGAGCAGCAGATTATTTGCGGGGCACCCAATGCGCGTGCCGGGATCACAGTGGTGATCGCAAAGCCCGGTGTCTACGTTCCAGGGATTGATACGACGATTGGTGTGGGCAAGATCCGGGGCATCGAAAGCTTTGGGATGATGTGTTCCGAGCGCGAGATGGAACTGTCTGAAGAGCATGATGGAATCATCGAGCTGCCCTCGGGCGAGGTCGGGCAACGCTATGTGGATTGGCTGCAAACACATGATCCAGCCAAGGTCGACCCTGTTATCGAGATTGCTATTACGCCGAACCGTCCCGACGCGTTGGGCGTGCGCGGCATTGCGCGCGATTTAGCGGCGCGTGGTTTGGGGCGCATGATCGAGCGCCCCGTAGATCCAGTGCCTGCCAGTTTCACATCAGACCTTCAGGTGACGATTGCCGAAGACACGCTGGACGGAAACCCGCTATTTTGTGGCCGTCTGATCAAAGGTGTCAAAAACGGCCCCAGTCCCAGTTGGTTGCAGGACCTGCTGCGGGCAATCGGTCTGCGCCCGATCAATTTTCTGGTCGATGTGACGAACTTCTTTACCTACGATCTGAACCGGCCCTTGCATGTATTCGATGCGGATAAAGTCCAAGGAAATCTGCATGTGCACCGCGCGGAAGGTGGCGAAGAGCTGCTGGCTTTGGACGGGAAAACCTATGCCATGCAACCGGGGCAGATGGTGATTTCAGACGATACTGGTCCGGAAAGCATCGCTGGGATCATGGGCGGTGATGTCACGGGTTGCACAGAAGAGACCGTAAACGTCTTCGTCGAAAGTGCCTATTGGGATCCGATTCAAACCGCCTATACGGGCCGTGCGCTGAAGATCAATTCCGATGCCCGCTATCGCTTTGAGCGCGGCATTGATCCGGCTTTCACGCCCACAGGATTGGAACATGCAGTGCGTATGATTGTGGATCATGCAGGCGGCACCGCATCTGAACTGGTCCAAGCGGGCGACATCCCTGATACAGCGCGGGCTTACCGGCTTGATCCGGCGCGGGTGCAGTCGTTGGTTGGCATGGACATTTCTGAATCCGATCAGCGCCAGACCTTAACGGCCCTAGGCTTCCGGCTTGAAGGCGATATGGCGCATGTGCCGTCGTGGCGCCCGGATGTGATGGGCGAAGCAGACCTGGTCGAAGAAGTCGCGCGCATCGCGTCGCTGACCAAACTGCAAGGCAAGCCCTTGCCGCGCCATGCCGGTGTGCCAAAACCCGTGATGACGCCCATGCAACGCCGCGAACAGGCCGCACGTCGGACCTGTGCCGCGTTGGGGTATAATGAATGCGTTAGCTATTCGTTCATTGATGCTGCAAGTGCAGCATTGTTTGGCGGTGGGCAGGATGTGACCCAGCTTCAAAATCCGATTTCGACGGATATGAGCCATATGCGCCCGGATCTATTGCCTGGTTTGCTGGCTGCGGCGGCACGCAATCAAGCACGCGGTTTCCAGGACATGGCCCTGTTTGAAGTCGGCCCTGCCTTTCAGGGTGGCGAGCCCGCAGAACAACATGTGCAAGTGTCCGGCCTGCTCATTGGGCGCACCAACCCGAAGGATGTGCATGGGACGTCTCGGGCGGTAGATCTGTTTGACGTGAAAGCTGATGCAGAGGCCGTTTTGACCGCGATGGGTGCACCCGCCAAAGTCCAGATCCTACGCGATGGGCCAAGCTGGTGGCATCCCGGACGCCATGGGCGCATCTGCTTGGGCCCTAAGAAAGTGCTGGGTATCTTCGGCGAGTTGCACCCCAAAGTGTTGGAACAGATGGATATTAAAGGACCTGCAGTCGCCTTTACGCTTTGGCCCGAACACGTGCCGCTGCCCCGCAAGTCAGGGGCAACACGCAGCGCACTGGCCTTGCGCGACCTTCAGGCCGTCGAGCGTGACTTTGCCTTTGTTGTCGACAGTTCAATCCCGGCACTGGATCTTGTGAATGCCGCTGTAGGCGCAGACAAAGCACTGATCCAGGACGTGCGGGTATTTGATGAATTCATTGGAGGATCTTTGGGAGACGGCAAGAAATCCCTGGCCATAACTGTGCGCTTGCAACCAACAGACGCGACGCTGACCGACAAAGACATCGAAGCCGTATCAGATAAGATTATTGCCAAAGTCACGAAAGCTACGGGCGGAACCCTGCGCGGCTAATCGCGCAGGTCTATTTTTCTGGATGTTACATCGATTGCTTGGCAATTTCCATGATCAAGACATCCGTAATCTTGTCACTTCCATACTTGATCGCAACGTCTTTGAATGCCCGCCGCAAGCCAGTTAACCGGTCCACATCGGTGAACGAGCCTTGAAAACCTCCGATATTGGCGTGATCAAACATGACCTCAAGAAAGCTATCGCGCAATTTGGGTTCGCGCGCGAAAACAACGTCCCGAAAACCGGGCTCGACTTCAATGCTCAGTGACATGACCACCAATGCGCTGACTTCGCCTTGTTCGACCAGCGGTATAACGAATTGGTTGGACATTTTCACGTATTCGCGCTCAACCTGAGGGTCTTCTTCAACGGGCGCTTCTATTACGGCTTCTGTTTCACCAACCTCGCCTTCTGCAACGGGTTCTGGCGGGGGGGGGCGCAAAAACACACCCGCCCCGACTCCGGCCCCGGTCCCGATTAGAAGCAAAATTATTGGAAGTAGCTTTCCCATCGGGACTCTCCTTTAAAATGGCAGGATAACGTCAAGCACTTGTTGGCCTAGGCGCGGTTGTTGAACATCCGAAATTTGCCCGCGACCGCCATAGGACACACGTGCCGAGGCAATTTTATCGTAGGTAATCTCGTTCTGACGCGAAATGTCCGAAGGGCGTACGTAACCTGTGACCATCAGTTCCCGCAGTTCAAAGTTCACACGCACCTCTTGAGAGCCCGAGATCGCAAGCACGCCGTTGGGCAGAACATCGACAACGGTCGCCGCGACCCGCAAGGTCAGCTTTTCACGACGCTTTACCGATCCATCCCCTGAGGACGAGCTGCTGGAATTGGCCTGAACGGCGGATGACAACGAAGCATCGGTCTGTGCGTTTTGATCGATCCGCTGGGGTATGCCAAACAGATTGGGGACGCTCAGATCTTCACTGGCCGAGCGCGAGCGATCTGAAGAATTCGAGATTTCAGCGCGCTCATCGATTTCAATCACCACAGTCATAATGTCGCCTCGGGCAATCGCGCGGCGGTCCCCCAACAGTGAACTTTGCGACCGCGACCACAACGAAGCTTGAACCGTGGGCGGTTGTTCGGCCAGCGCCACAGGCAAGGGTGGTGTCAACATCGCTGTGCGTTCGGTGCTTTGCGTGATCGGGGTCATTTCAGGCGCTTTCCCGACCTGTTCTAACCGCGAACACCCGGCAACCCCGACTGCCAAAATTAAAGATAATCCAATAATTCTCATAACTTACCCATTCACAATAAGACGTTCAATTGGCGATTTGAATACTGCCATCTGGCAGAATGCGACCAAATAAGGTAGCGCGCGAGGACACGTTCATGACACGAATAGTTTCCCCAACGGCACCGCGATCCAATGCCCGCCCTGTCGTGGAAATTGCCAAAGCCCCGTGCTGAAAGTGAATTGGCAGCAACTGATTGCGCGTCACAACTGCCGGCGGCCCAATGTCGTCCGGACGAATGGGGCGACCGGCATAAAGAACAACACGACTTTCCATCCCAATCGCTTCTGCCAAAGTGCTGATTCCTTGGCCTTCAAGCTTGGTATTGATCGTCAGATCGGCGGCGGACAGGATGGTATTGGCGCGAATTGTTTTGATCGGCACCACCGTCTCGGCCTGAGCGAGACTGCCAAATAGACCCAAAAATGCGATAAAAAACCAACGCATCAGCGCACCTGTGTCGTTGCGCCAAGCATCTGATCTGCAGCTGAGATCACCTTGGCGTTCATTTCGTAGCCCCGTTGCGCCTCAATCAGTTCGGTGATTTCGCGCACCGCATCGACCGAGCTGGCTTCCAGATAGCCTTGACGCACAGTGCCCAGCCCATCCAAGCCCGGCGTTGAGGTCAGCGGCGGCCCCGAGGCTTCGGTTTCTGCAAACAGGTTCGATCCCAACGCCTCAAGGCCCTTGGCATTTGTAAATCCGGACAAATTGAATTGACCCAGCAATTGGGCGGCTTCGTTGTCGATGAAATAGGCATAGACCTCGCCGTCCGAGTTGATCGAAATCGAACGCGCATCAGCAGGAATCGTGATTTCGGGCGCGACAGGATAGCCATCTGACGTCACGATCAGGCCTTCGCCGGTCCTCTTTAACGCACCGTCCCGCGTATAGGCGGTTTGTCCCGAAGGCAGGGTCACCTCGAAGTAGCCATTGCCATCAATGGCCATGTCCAAATCCGCACCCGTTGTGCGCAACGAGCCTTGCTGTAAATGCACCGACACGGCAGACGGACGCACGCCCAAACCCAGTTGAACACCCGTGGGCAGCACGGTCCCATCAGACGCATTGACCGTCCCTGGTCGCATCATTTGCTGATAATGCAAGTCCGCGAATTCGGCGCGCCGGGCATTATACCCAGTGGTCGACATGTTCGCGAGGTTGTTTGAAATCGTTTCGACGCGCATTTGCTGCGCAATCATCCCGGTGGCGGCAATTTTCAAGGCACGCATTCTGCTGCTCCTTTTTAACGGTTATTTGGTGAAGGACCGCAGGGCATCACGCACCCGCTGGTTTTCACTATCAAGGAAAGATTGTCCTAATTCATAAGCCCGCTGAACTTCGATCATGCGCGCAATTGCGGAAATCGCATTCACGTTCGAACTTTCGACAAAGCCCTGCAAGACGCGCGAGTCTTGGGACTCTTCGAAGCCGGCTTCGGCGGCGAACATGACCCCATCTTCACGCACCATCGACAAGCGATCAATGGGTGTCACAATACCAATTTGACCCAACAAACGACCTTCGGCACTGATTGTTCCGTCGCTGGACACAGCGATTGGGCCAGCATCGGGGGGGACGAAGATCGGGGCAGCACCCGCGTCCAAAACGCGCAGCCCATCGGGCGTCACCAAATCCCCTTGTGCGCTAACCGAGAAGTTGCCTGCTCGGGTCAGCCGCTCGCCCACTGGTGTTTCGATCAAGAAGAATCCATCACCCTCAATGGCGAAATCCAAATTACCGCCAGTTTGGGTGACAGCCCCTTGTTGAAAAGAGGTATTGCGGACATTGCCGTTCCCCATCGACAGGGATCGCCCATCCGGGCTGGCTTTGACGAATTCGGAAAAGATCAACCCTTCCTGACGATACCCCGTAGTCGCGGCATTTGCGATATTGTTTGCGACAATATCCATTTCGCGCCACAGGCCCATTTGGCGTGACAAAGATGCGTATGCTGCACCGTCCATAGGTTAACCTCCGATAATCAGGGGAATAAGTTGGCTTTGAAACAGGGTGACCAAAGTTTGGGTCATGAAGCCCATCGTGGCCCAGAACACGACGATGATTGCCCCCAATTTGGGGACAAATGTCAGCGTCATTTCCTGCACAGATGTCAGAGCTTGCAGCAGGCCAATCACAACACCGACGACCAACGCCACCAGAAGGATCGGCATTGAAATCAATACAGCCGCCCAAAGGGCCGCGCGTAACGTGTCGTAGAAGACGATTTCCTGCAACATAAGCTTAGACAGGCATCCGCAGGATTTCCTGATAGGCCTCAACGACCTTATTTCGGATCGTCACAGCCGTTTCGACAGCCAATTCTGTCTGTGCCAAAGCCTGCACAAGCGCGTGCGGATCGGCGTCACCGGTCATCGCCGCTTTGGCCGTAGATTCCGCTTCGACCAAGGTCTGAGCGAAGTCCTTGACAATCTTCTGTGCGACTTCGGATGCATCACCCGGGTCAGTTGCAGTTTTGGAAGCAGTGTACTTTTGTACAGCTGAGAGTGCTTGAACGTCCATTCTGGAGTCCTCCTGTGCTTTAAATTATCGGCGTAGTAAGTCCATCAGGCTTGATGACATCGCCCGAGTTTGTTCGAACATCTTAAGGTTCGCTTCGTAGCTGCGCTGCGCTTCGCGGGCGTCAGCCAATTCGATCATCAAGTTCACATTGGAACTTTCGTAATGACCGGTTTCATCCGCCAATGGGTGGCTTGGATCATGAACGCGTTTCAAATCGGTTTGATCCAGGCGTACGCGGCCCGCCTCAACTTTGGACAACTCACCAACCTGGCGTGCCACCGATTCGAACGAGATGGTTTTGCGCCGATATCCCGGCGTATCTGAGTTTGAAATATTTTCCGACAAATGCCGCAACCGCGTAGCTTGCGCCTGCAAACCGCTGGTGGTGACGTTCAGTGCTTTTGAAAATTCGCTGCCCATAATTTAGTTCTTCCCAAGAGTTTTCGTCAGAATGTTCAGACCACTTTTGTAAATTGCCATTGCCCGGTCGTGTTCGCGTTTCGCGCCCACTGATTCGAGCATTTCGCGCTCAACACTGGCCGTATTTCCGTTTGGGGCTGGCATGTCGCGCAGTTGCGTTAACCTGACCTGCATTGCGGTTTCAGACACCCCGGATAGGTGTGTCGCGCGGGTGGCGCGCATGTTTAGACCGCCTTCAGATCCACGTGCCCCAGTATCATTCATAGCAGCCGCAAAACTGGGCAAACGCTGCGCCTGATATCCAGGGGTATCCACGTTCGCCATGTTTTGTGCGGCCAAAGCTTGGCGGCGGCCCGCATGTGACGCCATTGCAGACGACATGCGAAAGATGTCCAAGTTTTCAAACAACGGGATACCTCCTTCGATCCGATTTCAACCAACGCTTAACCCTGATTCCTTAAAAAGCTGTTTGCAGAATTCAGGAGTAAGCAATGCACATCGAATTATTGGAAGATTTGATAGAAAACGTTAAAGCCCTGAAAAGTTTGCGGACATTTGGCCGGGTGAGCGCAACAGACAATGGGCAGGTGCGGGTTACTGGTCTGACAGAATTGGCAAAATTGGGGGATCAGGTCAGGTTATATATCAATGACGACACAACCTTACGTGGTGAAGTCATACAAATTTGTGACGATTACATATGTATTATGCCCGACGGAGACTTGACCGGATTGCAGCTCAATACGAAGGTTGAGCTATTTGGTCAGATGCAAATTGCGCCCCATGACAGTTGGCTTGGTCGGCTGCTGGATGCAAATGCCGAGCCAATGGATGGCAAGCCGCTTCACACATCGCGCCACGCGCGTCCCCTGTTCAATCCGCCCCCAGATGCCGCGCTGCGTAAAGGCTTTGGTCCTCGTTTGGAAACAGGATGTTATGCCTTGAACACGGTATTGCCCCTGGTCGCCGGGCAACGTTTGGGCCTGTTTGCCGGATCCGGCGTTGGGAAATCGACGTTATTGGGAACGCTGGTGAAAAACGTATCCTGTGATGTGGTTGTGATGGCCCTGATCGGTGAGCGGGGACGCGAAGTGCGTCACTTTACAGACACTGTCCTTGGACCCGAGGGCATGAAAAACTGCGTTGTCGTTGCCGCAACCTCGGATCGGTCTGCCCTTGAACGGCGCCGATGTGCGTGGACAGCCATGACAATTGCCGAACATTTCCGTGATGCAGGAAAGTCCGTGCTTTTTGTCGCCGATTCGATCACCCGCTTTGCCGAAGCCCACCGCGAGGTCGCCTCATCCGCAGGGGAAATCCCAGTCTTGCGCGGCCATCCGCCCTCAACTGCGCAAATGATTACCAGCCTTTGTGAACGCGCCGGCCCCGGCACGGAAGGGTCCGGCGATATTACGGCGGTATTGTCCGTTTTGGTCCAAGGATCGGATATGGAAGAGCCGATCGCTGACATTTTGCGTGGCGTCCTAGATGGACACATCGTCCTGGACCGCGAAATCGCTGAACGCGGACGCTATCCAGCCATCAACCTGTTAAAATCGGTATCCCGCAGCTTACCTGCGGCGGCCTCGGATGAAGAAAACAACTTGATCAAATTGGTCCGAAAATACGTGTCTTACTACGAAGAAAACGTCCTAATGGTCCGCTCGGGCCTGTATACGCCGGGCACAGATGCCGAACTGGACTTGGCACTGAAAGTTTGGCCCGATCTAGACGGCTATTTGGGCACTGTTAACACCGGATCTCACCAAGATAATTTCGATCGTTTAAAGCTGATTTTTCGGCGCGCTGGTATAATTTAACGTCTTGCAATTGGCCTAAGTCACCCTGTTTTGAGTCCAAGGAATTTTGTCATACAAATTTCCTGAGGACACCAAGCGTGGCGCACCATTTGTTTTTCAAACAAAACGCGAAGTGCTTTAACCATGTCCATTATTAGCCAAAGGCACGGAAAACCTGACTGGGACTCAGCTGGCTTTTTGTTGCATACTCAAGTTTGGCTCTATTATTTGTTCCGTATTTCAAGATGTCGATTGGGTTGAACATGTTTCAGAATCTGGTTTTTGCGGACTATGTCGTTTTGGCGGCGGGTGGCGCGCTATGCCTAGGATATCTAATCATTAACCAAGTCATTCTGCGCCTATTGGTCTTATGCGGGACGGTTTTGTATATCTGGTACTATGCAATTTCTGCGGACACACCGCAGTGGGCTGCCATTTGGATCAGTGTCGCAATGGGCATTGCAAATATTTTTGGTTTGATTGCCTTGTGGGTGGGCAGATCTAAGATATCGATTCCGCGGCACTACAAAGACGTTTATGACCTTTTCAACATTCTGCCCCCTGGGGATTTTCGAAAGCTGATGTCAGTCGCCCGTCGCGAATCCTTGCCAGCAGGCTCAATCCTGACGACCGATCAAGACCCAGTGCGTTGGTTGTACTTCGTCATCAATGGCTCCATCCGAATCGAAAAGTTTGGTGATACTTTCCACATCAGAGATAATATGTTTATTGGCGAAGTCGGATATCTAACGGGAAACACGGCCTCTGCAACAACCATGCTTGAAACACAAAGTGACGTCTTAGTCTGGGAAGTGGCTCTACTTCATAAAAAGTCGGCACGTGACCCACGCTTCAAATTGGCGCTCGATGCGCTGATATCACTCGATCTTGCAAACAAGGTCGCTTTGGCCGGGCGCCCCCAAAACACGCCCGAAATTAAGGTCCTGTCGAACATGCTGCGTGAAGACGGTAAAGTTTTTTCTCACGAATACAAAGATCAGCCCTTGCACCTCGGTAATGCAGCCAGTAACTAGCCGGTAATTGGCGCGGGATGGAGCAGCCCGGTAGCTCGTCAGGCTCATAACCTGAAGGTCGTAGGTTCAAATCCTACTCCCGCAACCAATACTAATTCGCCAATGTTATCAAAGGCCTGACCCTCACCGGTCAGGCCTTTGGCGTTTCTGGATATCAGCCCAGTGTCAGAAGCCCAGATAGCGCACCCTCCAACACGATATCCAAGCTGCCCGACTCATCTGAGGGATGAAGCACAATCCGCTCTACAAGGGCGCGTAGGGCCCCCTGCACCGTCTGAAGTTCGCGTGATTTCCCCAAGCCTGTAATCAAAGCCTGCACCCGGTCCCGATATGTATCCGCCATTCGTGGATGAAATCGAAGCGGGT
>JBGCEM010000210.1:0-26360 GCA_045106335.1 Paracoccaceae bacterium
ATGATCCGTGTCTTGCGGGATATGCCGGAAGCGCATGCTGTTCTTATGGGCGGCGTGGGCGACAAATTTCAGGACTTCGCCAACGACCTGCAACACGACATCAAAATTGCCAATTTAAGCGACCGTTTCCGGATCCTACCAGAAGCCCCGGATTTTCAAATTACACAATATTTTCAAGCGCTTGATCTGTATGTTGCCCCCCAAAGATGGGAAGGTTTCGGACTGACCCCACTTGAGGCAATGTCCTGTGGGCTTCCCGTCATTGCCACCCGCGTCGGCGCGTTCGAAGACATCGTCGAAGATGGCGTCACGGGGACCTTAGTGAACACCGAAGATCCACAGGCCATCGCCAGCGCAGCGCTGAGGGTGTTGGGCGATGCAGATATCTATATGAGCCAATCACGGGCCGCCCGTGCCCGTGCTGACGCTTTGTTCCGTTTAGAAAACGAGGCGCAGCAGATCTTAACCATCTACCGCGACCTCTTGGCCTGATAGCGCCGCTATTGCGCAGGCATCCGCTGTTCGACAAGTTCAGCCCACCAACTACACCCAGCAGGAATTGCCTCGTCGTTAAAATTATATTCGGGGTGATGCACCATCGCCGTGTCGCCATTGCCGACCAAGATATAGGCGCCCGGACGTTCTTCCAGCATAAATGCGAAATCCTCGCCCCCCATCACCAAAGGCGCTTCTTCGCAATCACCACTGACCGCACGCGCAGCGTTGGCCGCAAATTCTGTGTGGTCTTCGTGATTTACCATGACGGGGTAGTTGCGATCATAATGCACCTTCACCGTGCCACCATATGTCGCCGCAATCCCCTGACAGATCTCATTCACGCGCTTTTCTGCCAGATCGCGCATCTCGGTCGACATAGTGCGCACGGTGCCTTTCAGTGTCACCTTTTGCGGAATGACATTGAACGCCTTGGAAGAGGTTTCAAACGACGTGATCGACACCACAATCCGCTCAATCGGATCGGCATTTCGGCTAACAATCGACTGGATTGCTGTCACGGCCTGCGCTGCCATTAAAGTCGTGTCCACTGTGTCATGTGGCTTAGCGGCATGCCCACCCAAGCCCTCAAATTCAATTTCCATTAAGTCGGTGGCCGCAAAAAATGCCCCCGCACGGATAGAGAAACTGCCCACGGGTTTGCCCGGCCAATTGTGCATCCCATAAACTTCCTGAATGCCCCAACGATCCATCATCCCATCGTCGCACATTTCTTTGCCCCCGGCACCGCCCTCTTCTGCCGGTTGGAAAATAACAATCGTGGTCCCGTCAAAATTGCGGGTCTCACTCAGATATTGCGCAGCCCCCAACAACATCGCCGTATGCCCATCATGCCCACAGGCATGCATCGCGCCGTCCGTTTTCGAAGCATAATCGAGCCCAGTCGCCTCGTGAATTGGCAGCGCATCCATATCCGCGCGCAACCCAATCACTTTATTCGCAGAATTCGTTTTGCCCTTGATCACACCGACAACACCAGTGCGTCCAATGCCCTCAACCACCTCATCACAACCAAAGTCCCGCAGCTTTTGCGCCACTAAAGCCGAGGTCCGGTGCGTGTCATATAAGATCTCGGGGTGTTCGTGAATGTCGCGCCGCCACGCGGTGATATCGCTTTGCAACTCAGCAAATCTGTTTTTTACAGGCATAGGGTTTTCCTTTTAGACAGGCGCAATTGGCACCAGATTAATCCTAGATCCATCCGAAAAACGGGACAGCCGGAACCGTCGCAGATCAAACCCCGGATCGCGCCCCATAGCAAGATCTGCCAGCACACGCCCCATGCCAGGCCCGATCCCAAACCCATGCCCTGAAAACCCAGTGCCAACAATTAACCCCGGCAAACTCTCGGCATGATCCACCACAGGCACCTCATCCGGCATCGTATCAATCAATCCAGCCCAAGCCTTTTTGAGACGTACAGGCCCAAGGCCGGGGAACAATTCGGAAAAATCCTGCGCCAATTGATGCATCTTTTTCATATTCGGACGGGGATCCAACACGCGCATCTGCTCAAAAGGCGACACATCCTGCGCACCCCATCGGCGTTTTGTGCCCCATGCATCTGGATAGCCCTTAGGCGCTGCCGCTAAATACCGCCGTCCAAACGGGTCATGCTTCAACTGTGGCAGATATTTCGGCAAAGCGCGAAAGGCGTCGGGACCAATGAAAAACTCATGAAATCCACCAACGGCCAGAGTATAGCCGCCATCCGCCCGGCGCTGCCAACACAACCGATCCGCAGAATGCCCCGCAGACCCAATATCCGCCAATCGCTCTGTCGCCACAACCGATGCACGCACCGAAAGCTGAGGAATTTCAATCCCATGCGCGCGCAAGAACAAAGACGACCACGCCCCACCGGCGACAACTACCCGCGGCGCAGCAATCCGCCCCTGCTCGGTCACAACGCCAGACACAGCCCCATTTGTGGTCTCCAACACACGCACCGCGCAATTTTCGACCAGAACAGCCCCATCTCGCGCCGCAATCCCCGCCAAAGCCGGCACCGCCACCCAAGGTTCCGCGCGCATATCGCTGGCCGTATACAAGGCCCCAGCATAGCTCTTTGAGACCGCAGGCGACAACGCCGCCGTCTCCGCCCGGCTTAAAACCTTGGTATCCAAGCCACAGGCCGCCGCATGCACCATCCAATCGCGATACCGATCCAACTCACCCTCAGACGTAGCCATATAGGCAATGCCCGTCTGGCGCAGGCCGATATCTACATTCGTCTCAGCCGCCAAGTCCTTCCAGATCCGCGCCGACTCCACCATAATCGGCAACTCATCGGGATCCCGCGCCTGCTGGCGGATCCATCCCCAATTGCGCGACGATTGCTCACATGCAATTCGGCCTTTTTCACACAAAACAACGCGCTGCCCAACGCGCGCCAAACGCAACGCTGTACAAACGCCGATCACCCCACCGCCAATGACCACAACATCCGCCGCATCCGGGACAGGACCCGCATAAGTAACAGGGTTGTCTTCGGAAATCACAAAAGCCATCAAAACACCGTATCCAAGCCCATCCCGTACACAAGGCACAAAACCAACTTCACTTAGCCAAATAAACTCCGGGGGTCTGGGGGCTGGCCCCCATGGCCAAACCTATCCGCCCTGCGCCTCCGCCCGGCTTTTGCCCGACACATCCAACGCCAAAGTCGCCGCCATAAAGCCGTCCAAATCCCCATCCAACACACCCTTCGTGTCAGACGTCTCAAAATTCGTACGCAGATCCTTTACCATTTGATAGGGCTGCAAAACATAAGACCGGATCTGATTGCCCCAGCCTGCATCACCCTTGGCCTCATGCGCGGCATTAATATCAGCATTTCGGCGATCCAACTCCATCTGATACAACCGCGATTTCAATGCCTTCATCGCAATATCGCGGTTCTGATGCTGAGACTTCTGCGACGACGTCGTCACAATCCCCGTCGGAATATGCGTAATCCGCACCGCTGAGTCGGTCGTGTTGACGTGCTGCCCGCCCGCCCCAGAAGACCGATAGGTATCAATCCGGATCTCAGACGGGTTCACATCAATCTCAATATTATCATCCACAACTGGATACACCCACACAGACGAAAATGACGTATGCCGCTTAGCCGCGCTATCAAACGGAGAAATGCGCACCAACCGATGCACCCCACTTTCCGATTTCAACCAACCATAGGCATTGTGCCCACTAATCTTATACGTTGCAGACTTAATGCCCGCCTCTTCCCCAGATTGCTCCGCTTGCAGCTCAACAGAATAGCCCTGCTTTTCCGCCCACCGCACATACATGCGCGCCAACATCGACGCCCAATCACAGCTCTCTGTCCCACCCGCGCCCGAATTAATCTCTAAGAACGTATCATTGCTGTCCGCCTCACCATTCAGCAAAGCCTCCAACTCTTTTTGTGCCGACAAAGACCCCAAAGCCTTGATCGCAGCTTCCGCCTCGCCCACGACCTCGTCATCTTCCTCCATTTCACCCAATTCAATGAGCTCAATGTTATCAGATAGATCCGCTTTGATCTTGCCATAAGTATCCAACGCATCAACCAGGTTTTGACGCTCCCGCATCAACTTTTGCGCCCCCTCAGGATTGTCCCAAAGGTTTGGATCCTCAACACGCGCATTGAACTCTTCAAGCCGGTGCTGCGCCGTCTCAATATCCATCCGCTGACCTAACAAAGCCAAGGATTTCTCGATCTCACCTACAAGAGTTTGGATCTCTGCGCGCATACAACCTGCCCCAATGCAATATTTCACCGCCGTGATAGAACAGGCACCGCCCAACAGCAAGAAGCCCTGCGGGACGGTGGGCGGGGCGTCTTTGCGCAGCAAACAGCGTCCGCACCCGTTCGCAACACAGCCTGTTAGTACAAACCACCCGAACTCAGATTGCCCAAAGTCGATTTTGGCCCCACAACAGCCTTCTTACCGGACGAGGTCGTCACCTGGCGCGCCGTGGCCGGTGCAGCGCCCTCATACAGCAACAAATCCGAGCCCATGGCAAAACCGCCATCAAAAGTAATTCCGAAAATCGGCTCTTCCCCATAGCGGAAACACTCCGACACCACGTTGTTGCCCGACGCCCCATCGCTTAGGCGCGCCCCAGAAAACCGATCGATCTTGATGAATTCGCACTCGCCCGGTGCGCGGAAATCGCCGCCACCAAATTTTTGAACCGCCGCCGACATAAAACGTTGAAACACGGGTCCACACATGCCCCCACCAGACGCACCCCGCCCCATGGGACGGGGGGTGTCATACCCGATGTAACAGCCAGCGGCGATATTGTTGGAAAAGCCCACGAACCAAACATCCTTGGCATCGTTGGTTGTGCCTGTCTTGCCCGCAATCGGCACCGGCAAATCGATTGACTTAGACGCCGTTCCCCGATCAACGACCCCCTTCATCATCGAGGTCAGCTGATATGCCGTCACAGGATCCATCACTTGCTCGCGGTTAGATACAATGCGCGGCCCAAATCCGGCTTCAAGCGAGGCCACCTGACAATCATTACACACCCTTTGGTCATGACGGTAAATCGTGCGCCCATAGCGGTCTTGCACCCGGTCTACCAGCGTCGGCTCAACCCGCTCACCGCCATTGGCAAACATCGCATAGGCCGCAACCATTTGATACAGCGTGCTTTCTTGTGATCCAAGCGCATTGGCCAGCACGGGGCTCATCTGCTCATAGACCCCAAATCGCGTGGCATAATCGCCAACCAAATCCATTCCAATTTCTTGCGCCAACCGAATGGTCATCAAATTGCGCGACTGTTCAATCCCCGTGCGCAGCGGCGTAGGACCGTAAAATTTATTCGACGCATTTTTCGGCCGCCACAGACCTTGCGGTGTGTTGATCTCAATAGGGGCGTCCACGACGATCGTCGCGGGGGAATAGCCGCTATCTAACGCTGCGGCGTAAACAAACGGCTTGAACGAAGACCCCGGTTGACGGCGCGCCTGTGTGGCGCGGTTAAACACCGAATGCTGATAGGAAAACCCGCCTTGCATCGCAATCACGCGGCCTGTGTTGACGTCCATCGCCACAAATCCGCCTTGCACTTCAGGCACTTGGCGCAAAGTCCAGCGGATAAACGCGCCCTGCCCGTCCTCGCCTTCGGTCATGCGCCGCACATGCACGACGTCGCCGGGTTTGAAATTGTCAAAGAAATTGCCCTTCATCCAAGCGATGTCTTTGCGCGGCACGACATGGGGTTCGGCTTCGGTCTCGGTGACGTTCTCAATGCCCAAAAGCAGGCGATTTTCTTCAACCGCGCGCACCACAGCCACATGCCAAGTTCCGCCCAATTCCACGTCGCGCGCAACAGTCACATTCGACAGAGCCTCAGACCATGCATCATCCTGCAGATCCTCGGCGGCCAACGTTTTACCCGTGCCGCGCCAAATCTTTTGACCCCGATCATATTGCTCCAATTGCCGCTGCAAGGATTTCGCGGCTATGGGCTGCATCTCGTTGTCGATTGTGGCCCGCACAGTCATCCCACCCGAGAAAAACTCGCCCTCACCAAAGTTCTGGCTTAGCTGACGGCGAATTTCGTCTGTGAAATAATCGCGTGGCGGCAGGGCCGATTTGAAGCTGGCGAAGTCCCCATTTTGCACTGACAAAAGCGGCTTATCGCGTTCCAACTCATAAACAGGCTTGGCCAGATACCCGTTTTCATACATTTCTTTCAGCACGAAATTGCGCCGCGACATCAAACGATCTTTGCGCCGAACGGGGTGAAAATCGGACGGGGCTTTGGGCAAAGACGCCAAAGTTGCCGCCTCGTGCGGGTCCAGCTCGTCCAGGGTTTTGTTGAAATAGGTCTGTGCAGCAGCGGCTACTCCATAGGAATTCTGGCCCAAGAAAATCTCGTTCAGGTACAATTCCAGGATCTTTTCTTTGCTCAGTGTATCTTCAATTCGGCTGGCCAGGATAATTTCTTTGATCTTGCGTTCGGCCTGCCGATCACCCGACAACAGGAAGTTTTTCATCACCTGCTGCGTGATGGTGGACGCGCCGCGCACGTCTTGCCCACGCGAGCGCACTGCCTCAACCCCGGCTGCCGCGATACCGCGCAGATCATAGCCTTCATGGGAATAGAAATTCTTGTCCTCAGCACTGACAAAAGCCTGCTTCACCAAAGACGGGATTGTCTCAATCGGCGCAAAAAGCCGCCGTTCTTTGGCAAATTCGTCAATAATGCGCCCTTGTCCGGAATAAATCCGGCTGATCGTCGGTGGCGTATATTGCGCGAGGCTTTCGTGACTGGGCAAGTCGCGCCCATAGATGTAGAAAATCGCGCTAATTCCCAGCGCGCCCATTGCGATACCCATAGTTGCGGTGGTGAAAATTCCGCCGAAAAAGGAAAGGATGAACCGAAACATGGCGCCTCATTGGCTGAGCTGAATTGGCTTTCGTTATATCGAGCCCAAACCGGGGGGTCAAAGACAGTCGGGTGGAAAACGCGCGACATAGCGCCCAAACCGGCGCCTATTTACTGGCGCACCAACGCTTTGCGCGCCGCATCCGCATCCCGCCAGGCCAAAATCGCCGTTGCTAAGGCCTGGGCTTGGCGCGCGCGCCACGCAGGATCGGCCAGATTTTTGCGGTCGCGCGCATCCGACAAGAACCCGATTTCCACCAAGACGCTTGGGATATCCGCTGATTTCAGCACCGAAAATCCAGCTTTGCGCCAAGGTTTGCGGTTCATCGGACCGCCCGCCGCGTCCATACCTGAGATGACCGCACGCGCCAACAAGGCCGAGCGCGGTTCTGTTTCGCGCCGCGCCAAATCCAGCAAAACGCCTGTGACTTCATCATCCGCACCGGTTAAATCGATGCCTGCCAAAATATCCGACCGGTTGTGCCGTTCCGCCAAAAGGGCCGACGCCGCGTCCGAGGCCTCATCTGACAGCGTATAAACAGTCGCGCCGCGCGCGCCACCTTGGGACAAGGCATCCGCATGGATCGACACGAAAACCGACGCGCCCGCCTGATGGGCAAAGGCCGTGCGCCCCTCAAGCGAGACGAACTGATCTTTGGTGCGCGTCATCTCCACAGCCAAACCAGCGCGGCGCAACGCATCCTGCACCCGACGTGCAAATTCCAACACAAGCGTTTTTTCCACCAGCCCATCGCGTTCTGCACCCGGATCAACACCACCATGTCCGGGATCCAATACAACTGTGAACTGATCGCGTGGCCGTGCCGAGCGCGGCGTCGACGTCAGCGCCAGCCCAAATGCCCCGTCCGGCGCACCGGCTTGCGCGGCAAAGTCTGACTCTGAGCTGTCTTGCAGCACGATGTTTAACGTCCCCGCACCCGACGCAGGATTGATTTGCATCTCAATCTGTGCTGGCAGCAGCGGTTGCGCCAAATCCAGAACCATACGCGACCAACCGGGTTTGAACCCACCAAACCGCACGGCCTTAACCCGTCCAGGATCTGCCAAGAATTGATCCGGCGCGAGGCCAGAAAAATCGACTTCGGCGAAATCCACCACCAGGCGGCGAGGCTTTTCCAACGCGAAAACGCGGTATGGCACACCCTGGCTGAGTTCCAAAGTCACTTCGGCCCCGTGCGATTGATCTGTGATACCCGAACCTTCTGACAAAGCCCGTGCCAAGCCGCCAAGCGGTTGCGCCGCCGCAATCCCTGCCATCACCCACAGCAAAACGCATGCGGCCCAAATTCGTTTCATCGCTTTGCTCGCTTTTTTGGTTTTTGGATAGTAACGGATTTGAGCAAGACCGCAAAGTATACCGATCCGATCTAGCTGCGCGCCTGCATGAACGCTGTCAATCGCGCCAAACCTTCGACGATATCTTCTGTGCTGCGGGCATAGGAAAAACGAACGAAGGTCTGCCCCCGAATAGGATCGAAATCCAAACCCGGTGTCACGGCCACGCCAGCACGGTCCAAGATTTCAGCTGCAAACGCGCGCGCATCATTTGTGAATGCCGACACATCCGCATAGACATAAAACGCCCCATCCGGTGGGGCAATTTGCGTAAAGCCAGCCGCGCGCAACCCGTCCAGCATTAAAGTGCGGTTGGTCTGATAGACCTTCAAATTGTCCTGCAATTCCGCCCCAGCATCCAGCGCGGCAAGGGCCGCGATTTGGGCAATATGCGGCGCGCAGATAAACATATTCTGCGCCAAACGTTCAATCACGCGCACGTGATCGTCTGGGACAACCATCCAGCCAACCCGCCAGCCTGTCATCGAAAAATACTTTGAAAACGAATTGATCACATAGGTGTCATCCGAAATCTCTAACGCGCTGATCGCCTTTTGATCATACTCAATCCCATGGTAAATCTCGTCTGAAATGAACGCCGCCCCTTCCGCATGGGCGGCTTGTATAATCGCCCCCAGCGCAGCACGGTCCAGCATGGTTCCGGTTGGATTGGCAGGCGAGGCCATCATCAAACCATCCAGATTTTGCCCGGCCAGATCTGCGCCCGTTAACTGATAGCCGTTCTCGGCTGCGGCCTCGATCACGACAGGCGACAGGCCCAAGGCCTTTAAGATTTGGCGATAACTGGGATAGCCCGGTGCGCCGATCCCCACCCGTGCACCGGAGTCAAACAGCGCCGTGAAAGCCAACAAGAACGCCCCCGACGAGCCAGATGTAACGATCACACGGCCCGGATCCAGATCGATGTTGTACCATTCACCATATAAACGTGCGATCCGCGCGCGCAACGCAGGCAGCCCCAGCGCCACTGTATAGCCCAGCGGATTTTCGCGCACCATTCGCGCAACAGCATCCGCCGCCACAACAGGCGCACCGGTGCCGGGCTGGCCCACCTCCATATGAATAATGTGACGGCCCTGGGCTTCGGCTTGGCGCGCGGCCTCCATCACGTCCATCACAATAAAGGGATCGACCGCACTTCGCTTTGATTTCAGCATTGAAAACCCCGGGGCTCTGTTTAACCTTAGTTCATGGCCTTACACACCGCTCTGCGACCCACGTCAATTCTTGTCCTTGCCTTCGTGCTCATGTTCAGCGCCGCACACCCCGCGCGGGCCATAGATCTGTTGCGCGACGCCGATATGGAACACGGGCTAAAACAACTGGCAGCCCCGATCCTGCGTGCAGCGGGCCTGTCGCCTAATCGCGTAAAGATCCTTGTGGTCGACAATCGCAGCCTGAATGCGTTTGTGGTTAGCCAAGACGCCATTTTCTTACATGCCGGTTTGATTTCGAAACTCACCAGCGCGCCGCAGCTTCAAGGGGTGATCGCACATGAGGCCGCCCATATCGCCAATGGGCATTTGACCCGGCGTTTGACCAATCTGCGCACCGCGCGCACGGCGGCGGGTTTGGGTGTGGCGCTGGCCGCCGTTGCCGCTGCCGCAGGGGGCGGAGAGGCCGCCGCCGGGATCGCTCTTGGCGCACAAAGCTCTGCACAAAGGCTGTTCTTGAAACACACACGGGCCGAAGAAAGCTCTGCTGACAGTTCCGCGATCCGGTTCATGCGCAGTGCCGGTGTCCCGACCTCAGGTCTGGCCGAGGTCATGCAAGTGTTTCGTGGACAAGAGGTTCTAGCCGAACGCCGCCAGGATCCTTACGTGCGCTCGCACCCGCTTACGCGCGACCGCTTGCGCGCAATTCAAGCTCAATCCAGTGCTGCGACCGCCGGCACAGATGCGACATCAGCCTATTGGTTCGCACGGGTCAAAGGCAAGCTCACCGCCTATCAACGCAATCCGAAATGGTCGCTGAACCGCGCCGGCGAAACTGGCTATAGCGATGTCAAAGCCATTCGCATCGCAGTCGCACAGCACCGCCAGTCCAAAACAAAACAAGCCCTACGCGCCATTGACGGGGCTATAAAAGCCCGCCCCAAAGATCCGTTTCTGCATGATCTTAAAGGTCAAATCCTGCTGGAAACCCGCAACTTTCGCGGCGCGATCAATGCCTATTCTCAGGCTGCGAAATTGGCGCCGCGTGATGGGTTGATCCTGTCCGGCTTGGGGCGTGCCCTGCTCGCCGGTGGGCAACCCAAGCAAGCGCTGGGGTATCTGGAAAAAGCCAACGCTATTGATTACCGCGATGGGATCATGCTGCGTGATCTTGCAACCGCCTACGCCAAAACCGGACAAACTGGCATGGCGGCACTGGTGACCAGCGAACGCTACGCCCTGCGTGGACAATTGGACACCGCCGGAATTCATGCCAAACGCGCCTCGGATCTGCTGGCGCGTGGGTCAGGACCTTGGCAACGGGCGCAAGATGTGCTCAGTGCCGCTCAACGCTTTGCCAAACAAAGGAAACGCTGATGTTTCGTAAACTTGCGACGGCACTTTGCTGTCTTTGCCTTGCCGCCCCCGTGGCCGCCCTTGACCTAAACGACATGTCGCCAGAGGACCGCGCGGCATTTGGTGCGGCCGTGCGCAGCTATCTGCTCGACAATCCACAAGTCATCATGGACGCCGTCGCGGTTCTGGAAGAGCGCCGTGCCGCCGAGCAAGCAGCCGCCGATGTGTCCTTGGTCAGCGACAATGCACAGGCTTTGTTCGAAGACGGGTTTTCCTATGTCGGCGGCAACCCAGAAGGCGATATCACCGTGGTCGAGTTTTTAGACTACCGTTGTGGCTTTTGCCGCCGCGCCCACCCCGAGGTCTCTAAACTTATGGAAAGTGACGGAAATATCCGCCTGATCATCAAAGAATTTCCAATCTTAGGTGATCAATCTGTCATGGCATCCCGCTTTGCAGTCGCAACCAAACAAGTCGCCGGAGATGACGCCTATAAAGCCGTTTCGGATGCGCTCATCGACTTCACACCCGACATTACAATACCAGCCTTGATGCGGATCGCACAGAACCTGGAACTTGACGGCCGGGCGATCGAGGCGCACATGAATTCCGACACTGTATCCGCTGAATTGCAAGCCACAAGAAGCCTTGCACAAAACCTGCAGATTACTGGCACACCAACCTTTGTTCTGCACGATGAATTGCTGCGCGGCTACCTGCCATACGATCAGATGAAAGAAATCGTCGCCGAAAAGCGCGAGTGACTGAGGTTTTAAGGCCTAAGGGACGGCGGGCGGGGCGCTTTTGCGTAGCAAACAGCGTCGTCCCCGTTACGCTTCTTCGGCGGCGTCCAATTCCGCGGCTTTCGTTTCGACCTGCTCAACAATGTGCTCAATCATCTTATCATTGTCCATAGCATGGCTCTTAGCACCACCCAAATAAACCATGCCGCGCCCCGATCCACCACCGGTCCAGCCCACATCCGTCATCAACGCCTCGCCTGGCCCATTGACCACACAGCCGATGATACTCAAAGACATCGGCGTTTTGATATGTTCCAAACGTCGCTCCAGCGTTTCAACTGTCTTAATCACATCAAACCCCTGGCGCGCACAAGATGGGCAAGAAATGATATTCACCCCGCGATGCCGCAATCCCAAAGACTTCAAGATCTCGTAGCCAACCTTGATTTCCTCTACGGGATCCGCGCTTAAACTAACCCGAATTGTGTCGCCAATCCCCATCCACAAAAGATTGCCCAGCCCAATCGCAGACTTGATCGTTCCACTCACCAAACCACCCGCTTCGGTAATCCCCAAATGGATCGGCGCATCCGTCGCATCCGCCAGCTGTTGGTACGCTGCCGCAGCCATAAACACATCCGAGGCCTTGCAACTGATTTTAAATTCATGAAAGTCGTTGTCTTGCAGAATCTTAATATGATCCAATCCGGACTCGACCATTGCATCGGGCGTTGGCTCTCCGTATTTTTCTAACAGATGCTTTTCCAGTGATCCCGCATTTACCCCAATGCGCATCGAACAATTGTTGTCTCGTGCCGCCTTAATAACTTCGCGCACACGCTCTGGACTACCAATATTTCCAGGGTTAATGCGCAGACACGCGGCCCCAGCCTCGGCCGCTTCAATCCCGCGTTTGTAGTGAAAATGGATATCCGCAACGATCGGCACCGGGCTTTCGCGGCAGATCTCTTTCATCGCGCGGGCGCTGTCCTCGTCAGGCACTGACACACGAACGATATCCGCGCCTGCATCTGCTGCAGCTTGAATTTGCGCAATTGTTCCCTTGGCATCAGTGGTCAGCGTGTTCGTCATCGTCTGCACTGTGATCGGAGCATCGCCCCCCACAGGAACCGAACCGACCATGATCTTACGGCTCTTGCGGCGCTCAATATTACGCCAAGGACGGATATGATTGTGCATGAAGAAGCTCTCGTACGCCTGTGAATGTGTAAATCAGACTAGACAGTTTCCACACGCATGGCAACGCGTCTACATCACCTGCTGTACAGAAACTCAATTCCCTTGACAGGGGATCCGGGGCAGCTCAGCTGCATCGACTTGGGACAAATCTGCAAACATGCGGTTCAACGCCGAGCTGCTATCCTCTGGCACAACAACGTCCAGCGCATCCGCCAAGACCGTACGTTCCAGCGGGAAGTTCTTCGTTACTTGCCCCCGCAGACCGACGGGTCCGAAACAATCACTGCCCATCGCGAAATAAATCGCACCACTTTCGCCAGTGCGCAATGTGGGCGGAGCTTCCGTTGCTGGGATATCCCACGTGTCGCCCGGCTCCATTATGCCCTCAAACAAAGTATTCCCTTCAACTGAACGCACGCGCACCCAGCTGGGGTAGGCCGCGACCATACGAATTGTCGGACCTAGGTCTTCGACAACTTGTGGCACGCCGGGCACGGCTTGATTGGGCAAATTTGCAAAATCACTGGAGCCCGCAACCAAAGGCGGTGCACTTGTCGAAGTCTGCGCAAACGCACCGGATACGGTCGGATCCAACGTCGCAATCGGCGCATCCCGCGCAATCAAAACTGGAACGTCCAGCGCTTGGGGTCGATACAACCGATCTAAAGCCGCCGAACGTGTAATTTCTATATTAGATGTTGTGTCTGGGCCTGCGTCCAACGCGACTGAATTCGGCTCGCCGACCGCGCTTTGTGATCCCGCCAATGGGTCCAAATCCGACAATACCACTGGCGTTTGTTCCACTGGGGCAACTTGCACGCGCTGCACTTCTTGCAAAACAGCCCATCCGCCATACCCAATAGCGCCAATTAGTCCCACCAAAACCAACATGGACCCGATGGCCCCAGGTTCAACGCGCGACAACAACGCCTCACCAGTCGGCACAAAAGGCGTGGCCGGGGCTGCAAACATATCGCGCCCCGGTTGGGGTTTTAGGCGATCCTCGCGCGAAGGTTTTCGCAAGCTAGAGGCTTCTGCCGCCATTCCATGTGCGACTTCAAACCCGCTTTCCGCGCAAAAAGCGTCAAAAGCCACGTCTGGGTCCATATTCAAGTAACGTGCGTAAGAGCGCACATACCCAGCAATAAAGCCTGGCGTATCAAAGGCTTCAGGGTCACAATTTTCGATTGCCGCGATGTAGGCCGCTTTAATCCGCAATTCGCGCTGAACATCCAAAAGGGATTTGCCGATGGTCGCCCGCTCGCCGCGCATGACGTCACCCAGCCGCACATGGAAGTCGTCAAACCCCTTGGGTTCGACCACCTCTGGCTCAGCCGGTTTTGACGGTCTTCGCCCGATCATACCGCGTCCCTTTTCCTCAATTAGAGCTCTTCACCGAACACCCATATCCTGGGGCAACTGCCTGTTGATTCGGTATTTAGCCTGTTATTTATTGACCTTATAGCACAACGCAACGTGTTTTTCACGGCTGATGCGACTGCCTGGCGCTTTTGGCGTAAAACAGCCTAATATTTGGTTAAAATTATCCAGCCAATTCAGAACGGTTTAGGGCGCAGTGCGACCAAAGTGTGTCCACCGCTTGGACCAATGCGTCAATCTCTTTGGGACCGTGCACCGGCGACGGCGTGAAACGCAGACGCTCTGTGCCCCGTGGAACTGTAGGGAAATTGATCGGCTGTACGTAAATTCCGTGTTCTTCCAATAACATATCAGACAGCAGTTTGGTGTGAACAGGATTGCCGACGATGACGGGGACAATGTGACTGCCGTGATCGATCAAAGGCAGGCCCAGCCCCTTCAGGCGCATTTTCAAAATTCTGGCCTGGTTTTGGTGCTGCGCACGCAATTCTGGCGCAGTCTTCAAATACGCAACCGAAGCCGCCGCCCCCGCCGCAGAACTTGGCGTCAACGAGGTCGTAAAAATAAACCCAGGCGCATAGGAACGCACCGCGTCGCACATCTTTTCGGATGCGGCGATGTAGCCGCCCATCACGCCATAGGCTTTGGCCAGTGTTCCGTTAATAATGTCAATACGATGCGCCAGCCCATCGCGTTCGGTAACACCGCCCCCGCGCGCACCATACATACCAACCGCATGCACTTCGTCGATATAGGTCAACGCGCCGAACTCGTCGGCTAAATCGCAAAGCTCGGCAATAGGTCCAAAGTCACCATCCATCGAATAGACAGATTCAAATGCAATCAATTTCGGCGCAGACGGATCATCCGCCTCAAGCAGTTCGCGCAAATGGGCCACGTCATTATGGCGGAAAATACGCTTTGCCCCGCCATTGCGCCGCACACCTTCGATCATCGAGGCATGGTTCAGCGCGTCCGAATAGATGATCAATCCCGGGAACAGTTTGGGCAATGTACTCAGCGTCGCGTCATTGGCGATATAGGCCGAGGTGAACAGCAGCGCCGTTTCTTTGCCGTGCAGATCCGCCAATTCGGCCTCAAGACGTTTGTGATAGACCGTGGTGCCGGAAATATTGCGCGTGCCACCAGATCCAGCGCCCGTCGCATCCAACGCTTCATGCATGGCGTCCAGCACAACAGGGTTCTGCCCCATCCCCAAATAATCATTGCCACACCAAACAGTTATTGGGCGTTCGCTGCCATCAGGATGCGTCCAAACCGCGTGCGGGAAATGCCCTTTGCGCCGTTCAATATCGATAAACGTGCGATAACGCCCCTCGTCATGCAGGCGACTGATGGCAATGTCCAGATGTGCGTTGTAGTCCACGCGCGCTCTCCTATTGGCGAAACATCTCAAAAACAAGATGTGTCCTCGTGCCTAAATATAGTGCAGCCCTGTTTCGTTCAACGAATCTTATCAGGACATCGGGTCGCATCATTGATGCAGATCAAATCTTTAGAAAGATCAGATTAATTTCGAGACCGCTAACCGTTTAAGCGCCGCTGGACAAGCCAGTCGTGATCCTTAGGCTTGGCCCAAAATCGACCACGGAGCGCCCCAGCATGAGCCTGACCGACACCCTTTCGCAAATTGATGCGGATTTGCCCGCAGCGCTTGAGCGCCTGATGGAGCTTTTGCGCATTCAGTCCATTTCCACCGATCCCGCGTTTACCCAGGACTGCGAAGCCGCCGCCGATTGGTTGGTCGCCGATCTGAAATCATTTGGCATTGATGCCAGCAAACGCGCGACCCCCGGTCATCCCATGGTTGTTGGACACGTGGACGGACCCGCCAACGCGCCGCATCTGTTGTTTTACGGTCATTATGATGTGCAGCCTGTGGATCCGTTAAAGCTGTGGACACATCCTCCGTTTGAGCCAAAGATCGAGGACGTCAACGGAACCAAAATCCTACGCGCGCGCGGCGCGTCTGATGATAAAGGTCAGCTGATGACCTTTGTTGAGGCCTGCCGGGCCTGGGCAAAAATTCACGGCAGCCTACCCTGTCGCATCACGTTCTTCTTTGAGGGTGAAGAGGAATCCGGATCCCCGTCATTAGTCCCGTTTCTGAAAGAACATGCCGCCGAGCTGAAGGCCGATCTGGCGTTAATTTGTGACACTTCCATGGTTGCCCCGGGGATCCCGTCAATTTCGACGCAATTGCGCGGCATGCTGAAGGACGAATTTACCTTGATCGGCCCGACCCGGGATTTGCATTCCGGCCATTATGGCGGGCCTGGGCTGAACCCGCTGCGCGAGATTTCCAAGATCATCGCGTCATTTCATGATCCTGATACAGGCCGCGTGGCGGTTGACGGGTTTTACGACGGTGTCAGCGATATTTCAAACGAACTGCGCCGCCAATGGGACAGTGCGGGCTTTGACGAGGCCGATTATTTGGGCGCTGTTGGGTATAGTGTGGCGCATGGCGAAAAGAATTATTCGACATTAGAGCAACAATGGGCGCGCCCGACCTTGGAAATCAACGGGCTCTGGGGCGGCTATCAAGGTGCTGGCACCAAAACTGTCATTCCGTCGCAAGCGCATTGCAAATTGACCTGCCGGTTGGTGGGCGAAATGGACCCGGTCGCGTTGCGTCAAAACCTGCGCAAACATGTGGAAGACCGCTTGCCTGTGGATGCCAAAATCCGCTGGGATCAATCGCTCGACGGATCGCGCGCGTCCGTCATGGACATCTCGCGCCCCGAATTCGAAAAAGCCCGTCATGCGTTGTCAGATGAATGGAACCGCGAGGCGGTCTTTGTCGGCATGGGTGGCTCGATCCCGATTGCAGGGTTTTTTAAGGATATTTTGGGGCTCGAATCGATGTTGGTGGGCTTTGCTTTGGAAGACGACGCGATCCATTCGCCCAATGAGAAATACAACATCGACAGTTTCCACAAAGGCACGCGGTCTTGGGCGCGCATCCTATCGGCGATCACCTCATGATCCCTGGATTTTCCGACGCCACCGCACAGGTCAACGGCCAGCAGATTACCTATTCCCATGCCGGATCCGGCCCGCCTGTGCTGCTGTTGCATGGTTTTCCTCAGACCCGCGCCATGTGGCACGCGATTGCACCACATTTGGCGGAAAAATATACCGTCATTGCCGCAGATCTGCGCGGATATGGCGACAGTTCAAAGCCGAGCGGCGTGGAAAAGTACAGCTTTGCGCAAATGGCCGCGGATCAGGTGGCGTTGATGGCGCAGTTGGGGTTTTCACAGTTTCATCTGGTCGGGCATGATCGCGGCGCGCGCACAGCGCATCGGTTGGCTTTGGACACGCCAGATGCGCTGAAATCCTTGACGTTGATGGATATTGTGCCCACGCATTTGCTGTTAGATGATCTGTCCCGGCACGTCGCAAAGGGCTATTATCATTGGTTTTTCCTTGCACAGCCTGCACCTTTTCCAGAACGGTTGATTGGGGCTGATCCGGATTATTATTATGAAAGCTGCCTGCTGGGCTGGGGCGCGGCGCAGCTGTCCGATTTTGATAAAGCCGCCTTGGATCACTATCGCGCGGCGTGGCGGGACCCAGAGACGATCCGCGCCATGTGTGACGACTACCGCGCGGCTTTAAGTCATGATTTCCAACACGATGCGCAAGACTTGGATCGACAGGTCACCTGTCCTGCCTTGGTGCTGTTTGGGGGTGATGGCGCGATGGCCCAAGCTTATAACGTTCCTGCGACTTGGGCGGATCGGCTGGCAAATATGACCGCATCTGCACTGCCGGGCGGGCATTTCTTTCCCGATACGCATCCTGCCAAGACAACACGCGCTTTGTTGGATTTCTTGGCAAAAATCTGAGGCCAATTAAGGGGGTAGGACGGACCGCCCTACCCCATTGCAGAACTCAATTTTTCTCAACCATCGCGTCAGGCTTATCCAACCCGTCGACGTCTGGCCCCGCCAGGACCCCATTGGCGACACCTGACATGCCGTTTTCCAAACTGATGCCCAGCTCTTTGCCCAAAGCTTGCATCGCCGGCATTTGCAGCGCCATACCCAGTACCGAATCCAATGCTTGGTTCACCGGCGTGCCCCCGGCCCCAGCAGCGCTGTCAGATGCGCCGCCCATGCCGGTGACTTGGTGAATTTTGATCGAGTCAATCTTTTCGGCAGGTTTGACCATCTCAGCGAGGATCGCAGGCATGGCTTCCAAACTGGCCAAGCGGATCTTCATCGCGACGATCTCGGCACTCAGCTCATTTTCCGAATTGGCAATCGCGGTCTGACCTTCGGCCGTCGCCAAAAGATCAGCCTTTTTCGCTTCGGCACGCACTTTGACCGCATCGGCATCCGCTTGCGCTTCGGCCAACAGGGCCGCCGCGCGGTCACTTGCGGCCTCTCGCTCGGCCTCAGCTGACAAGCGAATGCCCGTGGCTTGACGTTCAGCTTCTTTTTGCGCCTCGATCAGCGCGATTTGTTTTTGCCGCTCGGCTTCGGCCACAGCCCGGGCAGTTTCAATCGCCTCGGACGCCTTTTTGGCTTCCGCGCGGGCCTGATCCGCTGACGCACGCGCTTGGCTTTCCTCTTCGGATTTACGCGCCACGATAATTTGGCGCTCTTGATCGGCCACTTCTAATTCGCGTTCTTTGGCAATTTCAGCTTCGCGAATCGTGCGCTCACGCTCAATTTCTGATGCCCGAACCGCCCGTTCACGTTCAATCCGCGCCTGCTCTTTGGCCTGATCCGAGGCCTCTTGGTTGCGCGCGATCTCAGCTTCTTGACTGGCCTGCAACGTCTGAATTTCGCGCACTTGGCTGATCGAGGCTTCCTGCTGTTCGCGTTCAATCTGATATTTCAGCTTTTCAGCCTCCATTTCAGAGCGCGCCACCGACACATCCGCCTCGGCGGTAATTTCCGCGCGCTGCTTGCGCGATGTGGCAATCACAGCGGCAAGTTTTTGCATGCCCACTGCGTTAAACGCATTGTTTTCGTCCAGCTGTTCGAACGGGGTTTGATCAAGCGCGGTCAGCGACACGGCCTCAAGTTCCAGACCATTCTTTAGCAAATCCTCAGAAATCGCATTCTGTACTTCTTGCACAAAGCTGGCGCGGTTTTCATGCAGCTCGTCCATAGTCATTTGGGCCGCAACTGCGCGCAGACCGTCGATCAATTTGCCTTCAATCATCTCACGCAGCTGATCCACATGGAACGTGCGATCCCCCAAAGTCTGAGCCGCGCGCGAAATTCCATCATCCGTCGCGTTGACCGAGACATAAAATTCCACACCCACATCCACGCGCATACGGTCCTTGGTGATCAGTGATTGCTCATTCACGCGCGCCACTTCCAGACGCAGCGTTTTCATGTTCACTTTGGCGATTTCATGCAGGAACGGAACCACAATTGTACCGCCATCCATGATCACCTTGCGCCCGCCAGACCCCGTCTTCACCAGACTGGTTTCGCGGGTCGCGCGTTTATAAAGCCGCGCCATGATCAGCCCGATAAAGATCAAAAGACCGATGATAACGCCAGCAATTGTTAGAATATCTGTCAGCTCCATTACATACTCCTACATGTCGTTTTTTTGATTTTGTTTGTGTGGGGGCGTTAGATCACAAAGAACTTATCGCCACGTTTACGGATCAGGATGACATCGCTGCCTTGCGCAAACTCGGCGTCGTCCTCAAGCGGTTCGACCCTCAAATAATGCAGATTGCCATGCCGATCTTTGATTTTGACCTCGGCGGGTTTTCCACGGCGGGCGGTGCCTTGAGTGATCGTTCCGCGATGGCCGCCCAAGAACCGCGTGCGCATCGCACTGGTTTCGGTCTTTGGCATAATCAAGGCCACCCAATTTGCGATGATCCGTGTGATGGCCAACGCAGGTATCAGCGCGATTAGACTTGCCAAAAAGCTGCCCAACGGCGCGCCAAGACCTGTCGATGCCACGGATTGCAAGATCAACCCCGACAGGCCGAACAGTGTCAAAAACGACACCAACCAAATCAGAAATGGCACATCCCGCGCACCGATCCACCCCAATAGACCCGAAGGCGTCCCCGATAGCTCAGTTTGAAAATCCCCGGGTGTGATATCCACATCTGGCGCGTCGATATCCATACCAGCGGACAAATCAAAATCCGCGTCGACGTCAATATCAACACCCCCCGAGCCCAAACCCATAATCGTCAAACCCAAGAGAGAGCCTAGAATTTCAAGCACAAACAAACCAGACACGATGGCCAGAGCGATGGAAAAAACAAACGCCTCGGGGGCAAAAAACATACTTAGCATCGTCACTCCTTTCGCGTTATATATAGGCATTAACAAAATAATTGTTAGGTATATCTAAACAAATTTTTTAATTTCTTGCATTATTGTTGAATTTTTTGGTCAATTGACTTAGCTAACTTGCACAGTTCTACAAAGGTTAAGTTTAAAGAGGCCTTATGCCTGATTTTATGCAACGCCGCCGATGGGCCCGACAGCTGGATCGCAATGAAGAGCGGTTCCGCGACGCGACGCCGCCCGAAAAAGGGTGGATCGCGACGATGCGATTGGCCTTGGGGATGTCTGCCGAACATGTGGCAACACGCCGTGGTGTCAGTCGCAATGCGATTTACCAGGCCGAACGCAGCGAACAAGAGGGCGCGATTTCCCTGAAACAGATGGAATCCATGGCCGCCGCGATGGGGGGCAAATTTGTGTACGCGATTGTGCCGTCCGCGCCCGTTGAGCAGCTGAAATATCAGCAGGCCCGGCGGCGCGCGGTGATATTTGCACAAGATGAACCCGGCTTTGCGCAGCTGTCAAAAGAGGATCAGCAAGATTGGATAGATGATAGGGCCGCCCAGCAACTGCATGATATGCCGTCAGATTTTTGGGAAGATCTTTAAGCGCGCCGACCTTTAGTGTGTGTCGGGTTAAATCGCATTCAAGACAAGCTGCCTCTCGCATGCGCTTGAACGTGTGCTTTGAAAGGCGTTGACTTCAATGGAACGCGCCACGCTCTAGGTACATGGAAACACAAAGCACCGATCCCTTGGCACCCGCAGATACATAACCGTATTGGGTTGCGGCAAAAAGACGTTCGGCACTGTCGCCTTAAGCATTGCGCCCCCATCGACCAGACGGAATTCGACCAGGCTTTCATGCCCCATAAAGCGTGCGCGGATGACCTCGGCCCGGGCGGGGGTGCCATCTGACGGTGTGGGCGCAGGCGGCGCGCCGCGGTCAAAATCAATGCGCACATGTTGGGGGCGAAACACGATATCGACATCTGTCCCATCCGGCACGCCCGGTGCCAGGAAGCGCCCAAACGGGGTAATCGCCAGCGCCCCCTCAACTCGGGCTTGTAACCGATTGGCATCACTGAAAAATGACACAGCCGCGCGATCCGCAGGCCGGGTGTACACATTGTAAGGCGCGCCCTGCTGGACGATTTTGCCATCGCGCATCAGCGCAATTTCATCCGCCATCCGCATCGCCTCTTCGGGTTCGTGGGTGACCAACAAAACAGCGGTGTCTTCCTCTTTCAGCAAAGCCAAAGTCTCATCACGAATGCCGTCGCGCAACCGGTTGTCGAGCCCTGAAAACGGCTCGTCCATCAACATAATCCTAGGCCCCGGCGCCAGCGCCCGCGCCAGTGCTACGCGCTGCTGCTCGCCGCCACTGAGACTATCGGGAAAAGCGTCGATGAACTGGCCCAGCTTCACCCGGTCCAGCATTTCTTCCGCCCGTGCACGTTTGTCCGCCTTGGATCCGCTTAGCCCAAAGGCGACATTCCCCCCAACTGTCAGATGCGGAAACAGGGCGAAATCCTGGAACATCAATCCGATATGACGTCGCTCGGGCGGGACGCGGTAGACCGTGTCGCAAATCAAATCACCATCGACAAAGATCTGCCCACTGTCTTGCATTTCGACCCCCGCAATCATGCGCAAGGTCGTGGATTTTCCGCAGCCAGAGGGACCCAGCAAACAGGTCACCTGCCCCGGCATGACAGTCAACGATACATCGTCGACAACGCGCCGCCCCCCAAAGCTGCGCACAAGATTGCGGATTTCCAACCGAGGGGCGGTGGTTTGTGATGCGCGCACGACTTATTCCCGAGTAAAACACGAAGGATTTATCAGCCCGCGCGCAGACCCGCAAGCCGTGGCGCGCTTTACATGGACAAGTTCACGGCACCGCCGTCCAGCAACAAGTTCTGTCCAACGATAAACCCAGCATGGGTCGAACAGAGAAATGCACAGGCCGCACCGAACTCTTCGACGGTGCCATAGCGTCCTGCTGGAATGGTGGCGGCGCGCCGGGCGCGGGCCTCGTCCAGCGAAATGCCTTCGGATTTGGCGACAGGTCCGTCCAATGCATTGGCCCGGTCTGTCGCGTGGATCCCCGGCAGTAAATTGTTGATTGTAACACCTTGGGCTGCCACTTGGCGCGCCGTTCCCGCCACATAACCCGTCAGGCCAGCACGCGCAGCATTGGACAATCCAAGTTGAGGAATCGGCGCTTTGACGGATTGCGATGTGATGTTCACCACACGCCCCCAGCCACGCGCAGTCATTCCCGGCAACATCGCTTTCATGAACGCGATCGGGGCCAGCATGTTGGCGTCCAAAGCAGCGATAAAATCATCGCGATCCCAATCTGACCACAAGCCTGGGGGCGGACCGCCTGCATTGTTTACCAAAATATCCGCAGCTCCTGCCGCATCCATGACCGCCGCTTGACCGTTCGGGGTCGTCACATCTGCAACGACAGTCGAAATATCCCCACCTTTGGCCCGCAGCATGTCCGCCGCCGCTTCGAGCGTATCTGCACTGCGCCCATTCATGACCACATGACAGCCCGCAGCAGCCAGCGCTTGCGCGCACCCAAACCCCAGTCCCTTCGAGGACGCACATACCACGGCCCGCTTGCCACCAATTCCCAATTCCATCGCCAGATCTCCTTCCATAAGTTTGCGCGAACCTGCACCGTCGTCGCAGAGATTGCCAGCAAAAGGCCGATCCGTTGACCGATTGCTGCCATAATCTTAATATGTAAGAAAGATCATGATGCTAAGCCGCCACATATCCCCCCCTGAGCTAACCCAGGCCTCTCACAGCTTTCGCGTGCTGGATGGAACAGATGTCATCGTGACAGATGGGGCCAATTTGGGCGACGGGGTCAATCATGCCGCCGAGGTCGAGTTGGCCGACATCTACCGGGTGCGCTCTGATGCTGTGATGCGGCGCATGACCCTGCATGCGTACGGCGACAATTTTGTGCTGGCCCCTGATACAGAAGTCGGCATGCCCGGGGCAATGGTCTGCCTGGATTGCGCACTGCATTTTATGAGCGCCGACGGCGCCAGCACCGACGCGCTGGTGTTGGTTGAGCTGGACACCCAAGGCCATATCGCTGCGACGTATTTGCTGCCCTTGGCCGACCTGGCCGCGCAGGTGGATTACGCCCTGATCGGCATCAACCAAGAAACCGCGCGCCAAAAACTGGCCCAGCTGGCCTGCGTGTCCTTCAGCCGTGGAACGCGGATCACCTTGGCGAATGGAACCCAAATCCCGATCGAGGATCTGCGCATCGGGGACAAAGTGCTCAGCCGAGATGAAGGTCCCCAAGAAATCCGCTGGATTGGCCAGTCGACCTTGCGCGCCACCGGGGAACACGCCCCAATTCGAATTGCAGCAAATGCTTTGAACAACCATGGTGACCTTGTTTTGTCACCAGATCACCGTCTGTTTATCTATCAGCGCCAGGACAAAATCGGCGTCGGCCGGGCCGAGCTTTTGGTGAAGGCGCGCCATTTGGTGAACGGCGACAGCGTGACGGTCATGGCTGGCGGGTTTGTCGACTATTTCCAACTTCTCTTTGACACGCATCAGATCATTTATGCAGAAGGTATCGCCGCAGAAAGTTTCTTGATGGATGCACGCACGCAAGCTGCAGTGCCCTCTGATGTGATGTCCAACGTTGGGATTGGCGTTCAGACTTGCGGACTGACGGGTTTTGACGTCCAAGAAGATCTGCTGAATTATCCCGACGCTGCCAAGTTGCTGCGCAGCGCCTCAGTGGCTTAACGCGCGCAGTCTATTCGGGCAATCCGGTGGCGTTGCCTTAACGATTGCCCTTTACGCGGCTCTGACCTAAAGACCGCCCATGCTCGACACACCAACAAATCGCCCCGCCCTGCCGCCTGAAATCGCACGCCGCCGCACATTTGCGATCATTTCGCACCCCGATGCTGGCAAAACGACTTTGACAGAAAAGTTTCTGTTGTTCGGGGGCGCGATCCAGATGGCGGGTCAAGTGCGGGCAAAAGGCGAAGCGCGCCGCACCCGTTCGGACTTTATGCAAATGGAAAAAGACCGCGGAATCTCGGTTAGCGCCTCGGCAATGTCCTTCGATTTCAAAGAGTTCCGCTATAACTTGGTCGACACACCAGGTCACAGCGACTTTTCCGAAGACACGTACCGCACGCTTACTGCCGTGGACGCAGCCGTGATGGTGATCGACGGGGCCAAAGGCGTGGAAAGCCAGACCCAGAAGCTGTTCGAAGTCTGCCGTCTGCGCGATCTTCCGATCCTAACATTCTGCAACAAAATGGACCGCGAAAGCCGGGACACCTTTGAAATTATTGACGAAATTCAAGAAAACCTTGCGATTGATGTCACGCCAGCCTCCTGGCCAATTGGGCAGGGGCGCGATTTCATCGGCTGCTATGATATCCTGCGTGACCGCCTTGAACTGATGGACCGCGCGGATCGTAACAAAGTCGCAGAAACCATAGAAATCAATGGGTTGGATGATCCCAAGCTGGCTGAACATGTGCCAAGCGATCTGCTGGAAAAGTTTAAAGAAGATCTAGAAATGGCGCGCGAACTGTTGCCGCAGCTTGATCCCCAAGCCGTACTTGAAGGCACCATGACACCGATTTGGTTCGGCTCGGCGATTAATTCTTTTGGCGTAAAAGAGTTAATGAATGGAATCGGGGCATATGGCCCAGAACCCCAAATCCAATCCGCCCTGCCCCGCCAAATCGCCCCAGAAGAGCCCAAAGTCGCAGGTTTCGTGTTCAAAGTTCAGGCCAATATGGATCCCAAGCACAGGGACCGGGTGGCCTTTGTGCGCATGGCGTCGGGCCATTTTAAGCGAGGTATGAAATTACTGCATGTGCGCAGTAAAAAGCCGATGGCGATTTCAAATCCGGTACTGTTTTTGGCCTCGGACCGCGAATTAGCAGAAGAAGCCTGGGCGGGCGACATTATCGGCATCCCCAACCACGGTCAGTTGCGTATTGGCGACACGCTTACGGAAGGTGAGGCGTTGCGCGTCTCGGGTATCCCTTCTTTTGCGCCGGAACTGCTGCAAAATGTCCGCGCGGGTGATCCACTTAAAGCCAAACATTTGGAAAAGGCGTTAATGCAATTCGCCGAAGAAGGCGCCGCCAAAGTGTTCAAACCGATGATTGGCTCAGGCTTTATTGTCGGCGTTGTTGGGGCGCTCCAATTTGAAGTGCTCGCAAGCCGAATTGAACTGGAATACGGTCTGCCCGTGCGTTTTGAAGGCTCACAATTTACGTCAGCGCGCTGGGTCAAAGGCGACACGCCAGCAGTTGATAAATTCATCGAGTCCAACAAACAGCATATCAGTCGGGACCATGATGGGGACGTTGTCTATTTAACGCGTCTGCAATGGGACATTGACCGGGTTGAACGGGATTATCCCGACATCGAATTGACCGCGACCAAGGAAATGATGATTTAACTTTTTGGCTGTACGATCAGAATGATACCTGCGCAACGCGCTGTTGATTTGACCATCACCCTTCAGACTGGTATGGACCCCTACGCCCCGACAAGCGGTCGCGGCGACGACTTCGATGGCGGGCCAAAAACAGTGTCCGCACCTTATGTACGGACGTAATATTTGACCAAGTTCTCTGATCTGAACCTCAACCCTAAAGTGCTGAAAGCGGTTGCCGAAGCCGGCTATGAAAGTCCGACGCCCATTCAAGAAGGCGCCATCCCGTCGGCCTTGGAAGGCCGTGACGTGCTGGGCATTGCACAAACGGGCACCGGGAAAACCGCAAGCTTTACATTGCCCATGCTGTCTTTATTGGCCCGAGGCCGGGCACGTGCGCGCATGCCGCGCAGTTTGGTGTTGTGCCCAACACGTGAGTTAGCCGCACAAGTCGCTGAAAACTTTGACACTTA
>JBGCEM010000211.1:0-3709 GCA_045106335.1 Paracoccaceae bacterium
TGGCGGAGAGACAGGGATTCGAACCCTGGGTGGGCTTGCACCCACAACGGTTTTCGAGACCGCCCCGTTCGACCACTCCGGCACCTCTCCGCGGGGACTAGGCCGCTCTTAATGAGCTTTTCAAACCCTTGCAAGAGGTGATGGACGATGTTGCAAGCTTATCCTCAGGACCTTGTTCTTCGAGCGTAAAGGATTACTGTTTATGCAACCAAAAACAGGAGCTTTTATGCGACAGCTGCGTCACTTTCTTTGGATTCCAATCGTTATCGCCGTTCTTTCTGTGCAGTCGGTTTGGGCGGCCACAGATCGCACGCGTGTGGAAAGCTTTTTGCAAACGACCGGCTTTGACGTTGCGTTGGAAAGTATCAAATTAAGTGCGGGATCGGCTCCTGCGATGTTGGGCGTGCCCGAGGATGCATTTGGCATACAATGGACTTTTCTCACCAAGCGTGTGTTCGACAAAGACGTGATGCATGGGCTGGCGCTTGATATTTTACAGCAGACTTTGACGGATGATCTTTTGGATCATGCGAATGCGTTTTATGCTTCGGATCTGGGCCAACGCTTGGTTGCGGCGGAAAATGCGGCACATATGACGCCAGATGATGACGCGAAAACGCAGGCAGGCGAAGCGATCGTTGCGGGATTGGTCCGGATCGGCTCAACCCGGGTGGCGGATTTGACGCGTATGACCACAGCTGTTGACAGTGACGGCACAGCCGTGCGCGCAATTCATGAAATTCAAGTGCGGTTTTTAATGGCCGCAGCGGGGGCAGGGGTTATTGAGCTGCAACTCGACGAACCTGATCTACGTGAAATGTTGAAGTCTCAGGAAAACACGTTGCGCCAATCTATTCGTGCCTCTGCCCTAAGTGGGTCTGCCTATACCTATCAGGCGTTTTCCGACGCCGAAGTGGCCGCCTATGCCGACGCGTTGGAAGATCCGAAAATGAAGCGGGTGTATGCGCTGATGAATGCGGTGCAATATGAAATCATGGCCAATCGCTTTGAAGCCTTGGCCGTTGAAATGGCGGGCCTGCAACCCAGCACAGACCTATGAAGATGCGCCTGACATTGGCCGCACTTGTTTTCGCCTGTGCTCCGCTGGCCGTTGCGGCGGATGCGGGGTTTCAACGCTTGACTGAAGTGTTGGACCTTGACGCCTATATCGAGATCACGCGGCAAGAAGGTCTTGAGGAATTAGATGCACTAAGCCGCGATATGTTAGGCCGCCCGGCAGGTGCCGCGTTTATTCAACAGATGACAAAGGTCTATGATGCTGCCCGTTTGCGAAATGTCGTGCGCGCGGCGTTACAGGAACGCCTAACCCCAGATCAAATCACGGCCTCTTTGATCTTTTGGGACAGCGAGACTGGCGCACAAATTGGCGATCTTGAATTGGCCGCGCGGCGTGCAATTTCGGATCCCGACATTGAGACGGCTGCGCGCCTAGCTTGGGTTCAAGCAGAGGACACGCGGCCTGAACTGGTCAAGAAAATCAACACAGTGACGTCGCTAAATGATCTGGTCGAGCGCAATGTCTCTGGTGCGCTCAATTCCAACTTTCGGTTTTATCAAGGCATGGCAGATGGCAATGGGCTCAATCTGTCCGAAGCCGAAATGATCGCCGAAGTTTGGGGGCAAGAAACCGAGATCCGCATAGATACAGCCGCGTGGCTTGGCGCGTATCAATTGCTGGCTTACCAACCGCTGCCGGACGCTGTTTTGGATGACTATATACTCTATTGGCAAACACAAACGGGTCAGGCTTTAAATGCCGCCTTGTTTGACAGTTTTAACCTAATTTACGACGAGGTTTCTTACGCGACGGGGCGTGTGATTGCTTTGAATATGGGCGGGCAAGATCTGTAACCCGACGGGCTTAGGTCTATGCAACTTGCCAATCCCACGGGTCTGTTTGTTTTGGCTTGACTGTCGCAACAGGCCAGCACATAAGCGCGCCTGTGCTTGGGTAAGGCCTAGGCACATTTGATCAACATCGCTAAAAGCGCGCTGTTCGAGGTGGCGAAAGCCGAAAACGTCTGCATAGCAGGGACCACAGAACGCGGAATACGAAGGAATAGACTATGTTCGCAGTCCTGAAAACGGGCGGCAAGCAGTATAAAGTGGCTTCAGGGGATACGCTCCGGGTCGAAAAACTGGCTGCCGACGCAGGTGAAACTGTACAATTTAACGACATTTTGATGCTTGGTGGGGATAACCCAGCCGTTGGCGCGCCCTTTGTGGCTGGTGCCGCCGTGCAAGCCGAAGTGATCGATCAAATCAAAGGCGACAAGGTAATTAACTTTGTTAAACGTCGCCGGAAGCACTCGTCCAAACGGACCAAAGGCCACCGTCAAAAGCTGACATTGGTGCGTGTGACAGATATCTTGTCCAGCGGTGCAGACGCATCGGGCGTAAAAGCTGCAATTGGCGCAGGCTCTGTGTCTGGTGCCGCCCTTGCGGCTGCTGCGCCCAAAGCGGCCTCAAAGGCTGAAGCCCCAAAAGCGGAAAAGCCGAAAGCCGAAAAACCAAAAGCAGCCCCAAAAGCTAAAGCGGCAGACGGCGCGGATGATCTGACACGCATTTCCGGCGTCGGTCCTGTGATTGTCAAAAAGTTGCACGATCTGGGTGTTACAAGTTTTGCACAGATCGCAGAGTGGACGGCAGAGGATGTCGCTGCTATGGACGAAAAACTGAATTTCAAAGGCCGTATCGACCGGGATAACTGGATCGAGCAAGCCGCCGAATTCTCTAAAGGTTAAGGAGACACAGCATGGCACATAAAAAAGCAGGCGGCTCTTCCCGTAACGGTCGCGACTCAGCAGGTCGTCGCCTTGGAGTGAAACTGTATGGGGGCCAAGCGGCAATCCCTGGCAACATCATTGTCCGTCAACGCGGCACAAAGTTTTGGCCCGGCAACGGAGTTGGCATGGGTCGTGACCACACGATCTTTGCAACGGTTGATGGCGCGGTTACGTTCCACAAGGGTTTGAAGGGACGCACATTCATTTCCGTTCTGCCCGTGGCGGAAGCTGCCGAGTAAGCCGAGCTTTTCATCAGAATTGTACAATCTGACGGGTCGGCGGAAACGCCGGCCCTTCTTCGTTCCAGGATCCCATTTGGAAAGATAAGCCCATGACTGCGCAAGATAAACCGACACTTATAGGACCGCGCGTCACCTTACGCGCCGCGCGTGACACAGACGTCCAGGGACGGCTTGAGCTTGGCAACACCCCTGAAATCCAAGCCATGTTTGGCGCAGATCCAAAACAGTTGCGCGAAATTACCCGTGATGCGGCTAAGGCTTGGGTGCGAAACCAGATGGACGAACCCCATGCGTGGGTGATCGAGGTGCAAACACGGCTCATTGGCGCGTTGCGGATCCACTCGATCAATCGGGCAGATGCACGCGCCAGTGTCGCGATTGGCATATTAGACGCACATCTATTGGGGCAGGGCTATGGCACCGAGGCGATGCAGCTTTTGGCCAAGCATGCATTTGAAAACATAGGGTTACACCGTTTGTCGTGCCGTGTGTTGGCGTTCAACACCCGTGCGATTGCAGCCTATGAAAAGGTCGGGTTTGTTCAAGAAGGCCGCGAGCGCGAAAGCGCATGTATTGGTGATGCTTGGCAAGACGACATTATTTTGGGCCTGCTTCCCTCTGATCTCAAACCAATTCCATGAGTGTTTCGATCCTGGCTTT
>JBGCEM010000212.1:0-39027 GCA_045106335.1 Paracoccaceae bacterium
AAACAGCAAGTTAACAAAGCCCCGATGCGTGAAACGATGGCAGCGCTGTTTCTGCGCGCCTGCGGGTATGATGGTGCCGGTCCGGTTTATGATCCAATGTGTGGCTCGGGCACGTTTCCGATTGAGGCGGCGGAAGTTGCAGTTGGTCTGGCCCCAGGACGTCTTCGGAATTTCGCGTTTGAACAGCTTGTTGGCTATGATCCGATATCTCGCCCCAAGATGCATACCCCTTCGACGGGGGTTCAATTTTTCGGCACAGATCGTGACAGCGGCGCCATCGCGATGAGCCGTGCGAATGCCACGCGCGCTGGCGTTCAAGATATCTGCACCTTCGAAACCCGGCCCATTTCCGACATGGTTCCACCAACGACAGACAAAGGTTTGGTGATCCTCAACCCGCCTTATGGCGGTCGGATCGGCAATAAGAAGCCACTTTATGGGCTCTACGCCGCCTTGGGTGCGCGGCTAAAAGATCAGTTTTCTGGCTGGCGGATTGGTTTGATCACCTCTGAAGCTGCATTGGCAAAAACGACCGGTCTGACCTGGGACACGCCCGGCCCGATTGTTGACCACGGCGGAACCAAGATCCAATTATGGCAAACGCAGCTGTAATTTTTTCCCGATAAGTTGCACACAATTTACTGAAAATTCAGACCCCTGACCGAAAACGCGGTATCTGGCACAAAACCGATCCAGATGACGCCAATCAGAGTCAGGTTCCCTATGAATATTGCCCTTGCCCAAAGCGAAATCGCCCAGTTTTTGGATCACCAGTCTGGGGCAATCCAGAAACTTTGGGCAGATCGCACGTTGCAACGTTCGGTCTTTGTTGAATTTCGCTCATCACCCGAATTGTCTCATTCGTCAATTTACGACGTGCTCGAATACTACCTGCGCCAAGACGTATTGCCAGCCAACACCGTTGACAGCGATGTCGAGGCCTGGATGTCGGCTGTAGATGAGTTCGTTGAAACCGATGGGTATCGCTCGGACAATCTCGAAGACATGGTTTTCGCGCTCATGCAAAACTATTTGGATTTTTCCAGCCAGCCTTTAGCTCCGGAAGATTTGTCGCGTCGTGCCAGCTTGGTTCTTTTCGCTTATCTCAGCCTGCTTGGATTTGTCGAACGCGAAACCCAAGGTGCTGCACAGCGCGGAACCGCTTAAACACCCACAAAAATCGCACATGCACTAAAGTGACATATCGCCCCAACCGTTGATAAATTGCCCTTTATCTGCTGTGACTTGCCGCGAAAAGACGGTTTCCCTTTGGCCTCAAATGATATAGCCGATGTCCATCTGAGACGTGACGCCATTGGCCCCCGGGCGCGTGCACGAGGATTGGGGGGCGGCGGCAATGGGGCCGCCATGCAAAAAAGGCAGACCCGGGAGGGCCCGGGAGCGCTGCCAATCAAGGACGAATGATGTTCAATACAGTCAAAAAAGAAATTGAGTGGGGCGAAGAAACGCTTACGCTTGAAACAGGAAAAGTGGCCCGTCAGGCGGATGGGTCCGTGATCGCAACACTGGGCGAAACCAGTGTCATGGCAAACGTGACGTTTGCGAAAGCGCCAAAGCCGGGTCAGGATTTCTTTCCGCTGACCGTTCACTATCAAGAAAAATACTATGCGGCCGGTAAAGTGCCCGGTGGTTTCTTTAAGCGTGAAGCGCGCCCAACAGAAAAAGAGACGCTGACAGCACGTCTGATCGACCGCCCAATCCGCCCGCTGTTCGTGCCCGGCTTCAAGCATGAAGTTCTGGTAATGTGCACCGTGCTGAGCCACGATCTGGTCAATGACCCTGATATGGTTGCGATGATTGCTGCTTCGGCTGCGCTGACGATTTCCGGCGCACCGTTCATGGGCCCGATTGCCTGTGCGCGCGTCGGCTTTGAAGACGGCGATTATGTTCTGAACCCGACCGTGGACGACATGCAGGACCTGCGTCAGAACCCCGATCAGCGTTTGGATCTGGTGGTTGCCGGGACCAAAGACGCTGTGATGATGGTGGAATCCGAAGCCTATGAGCTGACCGAAGAGGAAATGCTGGGCGCGGTTAAATTCGCCCATGAGCAAATCCAGCCCGTCATCGATCTGATCATTGATCTGGCCGAAGATGCCGCAAAAGAGCCCTTCGACTTCCAGCCGCCGGACTATTCGGCGCTGTACAAAAAGGTCGAAAAGGCCGGCAAGACCAAGATGAAGAAGGCCTATGCCATTCTGGACAAGCAAGAGCGCACAGCCGCTGTTGGCGCCGTCAAGGAAGAGGTCATCGGCAAGCTGAGCGAAGCGGATCAGGAAGATGCCAATCTTGGCTCGGCCTTGAAAAAGCTGGAATCCACGGTACTGCGCACGGCTGTTGTGAAAGACGGCAAGCGTATTGATGGCCGGAAACTGGACGAAATTCGCGATATCGTGTGCGAAACGGGTCTTCTGCCGCGCACACACGGGTCTGCCCTGTTCACACGCGGTGAAACGCAAGGTCTGGTCGTGACAACGCTGGGCACTGGCGATGATGAACAATTCATCGACGCGCTGCATGGCAACTTCAAGTCCAACTTCCTGCTCCACTATAACTTCCCACCCTATTCGGTTGGTGAAGCGGGACGCGTGGGCCCTCCGGGTCGCCGTGAAATCGGGCACGGGAAACTGGCCTGGCGCGCGCTGCAAGCAGTGCTGCCTGCGGCCACTGACTTCCCTTACACCGTGCGGGTTGTGTCCGAGATCACGGAATCCAATGGCTCGTCCTCTATGGCGTCGGTCTGCGGTGGGTCTTTGTCGATGATGGACGCGGGCGTTCCGCTGAAATCGGCTGTGGCCGGTGTGGCCATGGGTCTAATCCTCGAAGACGACGGGTCCTATGCGGTTCTGTCCGACATCCTGGGCGACGAAGATCACCTTGGCGATATGGATTTCAAAGTAGCAGGCACCGAAGCCGGGATCACATCGCTGCAGATGGACATTAAGGTCGCGGGCATCACACCCGAGATTATGGAAACGGCGCTGGCGCAAGCCAAAGCAGGCCGTTTGCATATTCTGGGCGAGATGAACAAATCCCTGTCCGGCGCGGCTGATTTCAGCGTGCATGCTCCACGGATTGAAACGATGAACATTCCAACGGATAAGATCCGTGAAGTGATCGGTTCGGGCGGCAAGGTCATCCGCGAGATCGTGGAAGTGTCCGGCGCGAAGGTTGATATCAACGACGAAGGCGTGATCAAGATCGCCAGCCCGAATGGCGAGTCCATCCAAAAGGCCTATGACATGATCCACTCAATCGTGGCTGAGCCCGAAGAGGGGGCAGTCTATACCGGAACAGTCGTGAAAATCGTCGATTTCGGAGCTTTTGTGAATTTCTTTGGCAAACGCGACGGTCTGGTCCACGTGTCTCAGATCGAAAATCGCCGTCTGAATCACCCATCAGATGTTCTGAAGGAAGGCCAGGAAGTGAAGGTCAAATTGCTGGGCTTTGATGATCGCGGCAAAGTGCGTCTGTCCATGAAAGTGGTAGACCAAGAAACAGGCGAAGAAGTCGCGCCTGAGCCGAAGAAAAAGAAAGAAAAAGTCAGCGACGAAGAAGAATAAATTCATCTTTCTTTGACGATTTTGGAAGGGTCCGGCCATCAAAAGGCCGGGCCCTTCTTTGTATAAAGGCTTCGCGCAAAACGTGTCAATCTTGTGGACCCCGCACGCAGGGACACAAGATATACGGGCAAATTTCTGCACGAAGTGATTCGGAGATTAACTGGACATACCACCGATGCAGGAAGTTTCTCGGGAAGATTGAGCCTTACTGTTTACGGAAATTCAACAATCGATTGCATGCGTGTCATTTGATGAAGCAAACTTTAAAATAGTCACAAATTAGCCTTGAAATTACGTCAAATAATCGAGCATCCCCGCCAAATCATGGTATCAACCCTTAACTGAGAGGATCTTTTTTAATGCGACAGTCTATTCTTTCGGCAGTAGTTATTTCTTCGATGGGTGCCGTGTCTTATGGTGCGTCCTATCACGACTTGTTTACTGGCTTAATCGTGACGGGCGACAGCCTTGCGGATGATGGAAAATTTGGTGCTTTAGCGCCGCCCAGCGCCGACGGTCAATTTTCTAACGAAGACGTGTATGCCAAGCGTTTGGCGCAGGATTTCGTAGATGCGGGTAAAGCCGCGGTCAACCTGGCATTGGCAGGTGCAACTGCGGGTAACACGAACACAACGGTTTATCCGACAGAACTGGCATCCGTGACCTCGCAGATCAGCACTTTGGCTGGTCAGGCAGGCGTGATCGCCCAGGGCTATGCGGATCCTGCCATTCGCGCACTGGCCGGGATGAACCCTTTGGTGTCTATCCAGTTCGGCGGCAATGACATCATGCAGCAGCTGTTTGACGGTGCAGATGGCACAACAATTGGTTTCGACGCGGCCGATGCTGTCAGTGACGGAATTCGCGGAATTGCGTCGATTGATAGTACATTGTTTGACGACTACTTGGTGTTCAATTTGGGCAACTTAGCGCGAACACCGCGTTTCGCAGGCACAAATTTGCAAGATGAAGCCGGAGCTGCAAGCACTGCATTCAATGCACGTCTTCAGGAAAACATCACTGCATTGCTAAGCGAAGGTTTAAATGTACAGGGCCTGAACTTGTTCGGAACCTTGGAAAACATCGGTAACAATCCAAGCGCCTTTGGCATCACGGACACGACGGGTCAGTGTATCGAAAGCTTCTTCTCAACCGACCTCACGAACAACTGCGCCGTTGACTTGGCGTCGGGCGCTGTAAACCCTGACAATGCCAATGACTTTTTCTTTGTGGATGATGTACACCCGAGTGGCACAGTTCATGAGGAAATTGCCGCGCAAGTTCGGTCCCAATTGGCACCTGTTCCACTGCCAGCTGGCATGCCATTGATGTTGGCAGGAGTAGCTGTGTTTGGTGTTATGCGGCTGCGCAAGTCAAAATAAACAAGCTGACAAATTGCAATACGCGGCCGGACCTTAGGGTTCGGCCGTTTCGCATTTTCGGTCCCAAAATGAACACTCTACCTTTGTCCAATTTTCACAAACTACACGGAATTCAGAACCCGGAACAGCAACAAGCATTTCCAGTCTACCAAGAACTACTTTAGACCTACGCATATGAACGAGCGTGTTACCGTCATCACCGTGGCTTATCAAAGCCAAGACGTTTTGCCTGATATGTTGGCCAGCGTCCCGACACAAACCCCTATCATCGTTGTCGACAACGGTTCTCCGGATCCGGTGCAAGTCAACACAGCCCATGTCATCCGAAATTCAACAAATGAGGGATTTGGCCGCGCTTGCAACCAAGGCGCTGCCGTGGCCCGTACCGAGTTCTTACTTTTTTTAAACCCAGATGCACGATTGCACCCCGATGCACTTGAGGCCTTGGTTCACTCGGCCAACACAAGCCCGGATGCCGCAGGTTGGAACCCACGATTTAACGATGGCAAAGGGTCAGAAACCTTTCAACGCCGATCCAAGATTGACCCTAAACGTACAGCCACCGCCGTGCCATTGCCCAAGTTGGACTGCCCTATCGGCACATTACAAGGCTCGGCAATCTTTCTACGCAAAGACCTTTTTGACCTTGTCCAAGGCTTCGATCCTGCCATTTTCCTATATCACGAAGATGACGATCTTTCCCTGCGATTGCGCGCGCATGGTCCTTTGATGCGCAGTTATGGGGCGCAAGTGACGCATTTAGAAGGGCGCGGCAGCCCTCGAACACCGAACACTGCGTATTTCAAAGCCTTTCACATGGCCCGCTCACGGCGCTACGCGTATGGAAAACATGGACATAGATTTGCGCATATAAGCACTTTGCGACAAGCTGTTTTGGGTCTTTTGTCCCCCTTGAATCTGGGATCAAAGCGCAAACGCGCGAAAGCTTGGGGCTTCTTTAAGGGCGCGCTCAGCGCGTTTCGCGACGGCGGCGTTTACCATGGCTAAGCCGCCTTTGTGGAAAATTTGGCGAGAAGGGCGTCGGCTGTTAAATCGATCGGTCGACCTTGTTCCCAAAACGCTTGAATACCTTTTTGCAACACGCGCGTATGACAGAACCAAAGCAAAAAAGTCCCGTTTGACGCATGGCATGCACCCCGCAACACAACGCCGTGCGATCTATCTGATATACCCCGAGCATGGTGTTTTAGACAGCCATATCATGGCGCTAAATTGGTTGCATCAGCACGGTGTATCCGCCTTGGTTGTGTCAAACCTGGCGCTCAGCGACTTTGATCGAGCGCGTTTGACACCCTGTTGCTGGGCGATTTTAGAGCGCCCAAATATCGGATATGATTTCGGGGGCTACCGAGACGGTGTCTTGCAGATCGCAGATCAGCTGTCTGACCTTCAGCAGTTGATCATCTTAAATGACTCTACTTGGTTCCCTTTGCCAGGCTCACAAGATTGGCTTCAAAATGTGTCTGATCTGGGCGTAGATTTTGCAGGCGCGGTACCGCATATGGCTGTAAAGGCACAGGACAGCGCAACATTCCAAGACCAGCGTTGGACTTATGATGCGACAAGTACGCGGTTCTATTATGCCTCTTTCGCGTTGGCTTTTGGGCCAAATATCTTGAAAGACGCCGGTTTCTTAGAGTATTGGCAAAGCCTTCGGCTTGCATCTGCGAAAAACACAACTGTGCGGCGCGGCGAGGTCGGTCTATCGCAATGGGTGTTAAAGCGGGGCTATACGCATGCCAGTACGCTTGAGCTTACCAAACTCGATCAACACTTGGCACAGCTTGGCCTGGACCGTCTTCGCCAGATCACCCGCGATGTGATCGCTTTGAACAACTTACCTTTGGCAGACACAAAACAAAGGCTGCTAAATGACTTAGATACAGTATCCAGCGGCACGTTGGTGGCATTTCTTCTGTACGCAGGGGCGCGGCAGGGCGTCAGCTATGCGCTGCAAAATTACACGATCAAAGAACGCGGTTTTTCGTTCCTAAAGAAATCGCCGATCAGGCTGAACGCAGATGGGCGCGACATCACCTTGGCATTGATCGACTGTCTTGATGGACCTACCGCCGAAATCATCAAGAGTGAAGCGCGCCAGATCCAACTGACGCGCTTCACATAAACACTTTATTCTGGCAACTTAGCCGTTCGCAAATACGGCAACACTTTGGTGAATTCACCAAATTTCGCCGTCGCATCCGCATCACTCACAGCGGCAGGAATAATCACATCATCCCCCACATTCCAATTGGCAGGCGTCGCGACGCCATTGCCAGTCGAGGTCTGCAACCCATCCAAAGCCCGCAGCACTTCGGCAAAGTTGCGCCCCACCGTCATCGGATAGGTCATCGACAGTTTCAACTGCTTGTCCGGCCCAATTATGAACACCGACCGCACTGTAGCACTGTCCGCAGGGGTGCGGCCATCGGGCAAATAGGCCTCGGCAGGCAGCATATCAAAGGCTTTAGACACTTCCAGACCATCATCGGCGATAATCGGAAAGGTCGCAGGCGCGCCGCCGACAGTTTCGATATCGCCTTTCCACTTTTTGTGATCTTCCACACCGTCAACCGACACGCCAATCACCTTGGTGCCGCGCTTTTCCCATTCGTCCTTCAGCTGCGCAACGGCGCCAAATTCCGTCGTACAAACCGGCGTAAAATCTTTGGGGTGCGAAAACAGGATAGCCCAGCTGTCGCCGACAAAGTCGTGCAGTGAAATCTCGCCGTGATCCGTCGTTACAGTCAGATCAGGAATCGTATCGTTGATGCGCAGTCCCATGGGTCATGTCCTCTAAAGTGTAAGTTGCATGTCTTGTTCGAAGTCTATCTAAGCGCATGTACCAAAATTTACACCCCCATCTTGTGGACCCGGGTATGCAATGACACAGTGCCTCGAAAGCGGGCGATTGACCGCCCTGCCTGCATCCGAACAACGAGGAGAGATCAGATGCTGGAGAAACGCGAATTTTATATCAACGGGGCTTGGGTGGCGTCTGAGGGCGGCACAGATCACGCGGTGATTAATCCTAGCACGGAAGAGCCTTGCGCGACGATTGTCCTGGGCACGCAAGCGGATGCAAATGCCGCCGTCGCGGCTGCCAAAGCTGCATTCCCGGAATGGATGGCGACACCCGCCTCCGAGCGTATCGCAATGGTGGAAAAACTGGCCGAACTTTACAGCGCGCGCGGCGAAGATATGGCCCAAGCGATCAGCCTGGAAATGGGCGCGCCCATCGATATGGCCCGCCAACAACAAGTCGGGGCTGGCAGCTATCACCTCAAAGATTTCGCACGCGCCGCCAAAGGCTTCGACTTCATACGCCCGCTTGGCGATCACGCGCCCAATGACCGCATCCTATTCGAAGGTGTCGGTGTTACCGCCCTGATCACGCCTTGGAACTGGCCGATGAATCAAATCGCGCTCAAGGTCGGTGCCGCCGCGGTCGCAGGCTGCACGATGGTATTGAAACCCTCTGAGGAAAGCCCCCTCAACGCAGTTCTGTTCGCCGAAATGATGCATGACGCAGGCTTCCCACCTGGTGTATTTAACATGATCCAAGGCGACGGTGTCGGTGTCGGCACAGCCCTGACAGGCCACGCAGATGTGGACATGGTCAGCTTCACAGGATCTTCGCGCGCGGGTCGCTTGATTTCCAAAAACGCCGCCGACACGCTGAAACGCGTGCACCTGGAATTGGGTGGCAAAGGTGCCAATATCGTGTTTGAGGACGCCGACGACAAAGCCATCAAACGCGGCGTAATGCGCATGATGAACAACACAGGACAATCCTGCAACGCGCCCTCAAGGATGCTGGTCCAGCGCGGGGCCTATGACGCCGCCGTGCAAGAAGCCAAAGCGGCGGCCGAGAAAATCACCGTTGGGCCCGCCTCAGATGAGGGCCGCCATATCGGTCCCGTGGTGAACGAAGTGCAGTGGAACAAAATCCAAGACTTGATCCAAAAGGGCATCGACGAAGGCGCAACTTTGGTCACAGGCGGCACAGGTCGCCCCGATGGGCTGAACAAAGGGTTCTACGTCCGACCCACCGTCTTTGCAGATGTGAACAACGACATGACCATCGCGCGCGAGGAAATCTTTGGCCCCGTTCTGGCCATGATCCCGTTTGAAACCGAAGCCGAAGCGGTCGAAATCGCCAATGATACGGTCTATGGGCTGACCAATTACATCCAAACGCAAGATGGGGCCAAAGCCAACCGGGTCGCTGCACAATTGCGCTCGGGCATGGTCGAAATGAATGGTCAATCTCGTGGTGCGGGTGCCCCATTTGGTGGTATGAAGCAGTCCGGAAATGGGCGCGAAGGCGGCGTTTGGGGGATCGAAGATTTCCTAGAAGTCAAATCTGTCGCAGGTTGGGCAGCAGAATAACCCAAGCGCACAGTCCATCGAACGACGCAAAACGGGAGGTTTGGAGGGCAACGCCCTCCAAGCGGTGCGCGCGCCCGCGCAAATAAAATCACGTGCAGGCTTCAGCCCGCCCCGTTAGGTCAAAACGCGTTAAATGCCGCAGGCAATGATCGCCTTTGCTAGGATCGGAACTGTCTTAGTGTTCAGCCCGGCAATGTTCATCCGACTGTCCCCGACCATGTAAATCCCATGATCGATCCGCAATTTATCCACCATATCCGGCGTTGTCCCCAAACGCGAAAACATACCCCGGTGGTGGGCCAGAAACGCAAAGCGATCCGACCCTGACAAGGCTTGCAACTCTTGCGCCAATTGCGCGCGCAGACCCAACATGGATTGGCGCACTTCTTCCAGCTCACTCTGCCAATCCGCCCGCAATGCAGCATCCGTCAGAACAGTCGTCACAATCCGTGCTCCATGATCCGGTGGAAAGGAATAGTTCTGCCGGTTCAAATATTCCAACGTGCCTTGCGCCATCGCTTGCACCGCCGGCGTCTCAGCCGTCGCCATCAAGATCCCAGTGCGCTCGCGATACACCCCAAAATTCTTAGAGCAACTCGCCGCAATTAAAACTTCGGGTAGGTTTTCCGCCAACTTACGCGTGGCCGCTGCATCTTCCTGCAAACCATCCCCAAATCCCTGATAGGCGATATCGACCATCGCCACCGCGCCCGTTTTCTGCAGGCAGGCAATCACCGCATCCCACTCGGTCGGGTTCAAATTCGCACCCGTCGGGTTATGACAGCATCCGTGCAAAAGCACCAAATCGCCCGCGCGCGCGTCTGCCAAGTCTTCGAGCATGCCATTCATATCGACACCCCGACTTTCGCTGTCGAAATAGCGATACATCACCACCTCAATCCCCAGATATTTCAGGATCGACACATGGTTGGGCCAAGTCGGATTGGACACAAACACCCGACCCGTTGGATTGGCCATGCGCATCAACTCAAACGCTTGACGACACGCGCCCGTCCCTCCCGGCGTGGCGACAGCCGCAATCTGATCGCGGGGCAGCACTCCGCCCAAAACCAGATCAATCATCGCATCCGAAAACGCAGCGTCCCCGGCCAAACCAGTGTAGGATTTGCTGTCCTGCGCGCTCCAGATCTGCTGTTCGGCCTGTTTCACTGCGCGCATAATTGGCGTTTTGCCATCCGCGTCTTTGTACACCCCTAAGCCCAAGTCGATCTTGGTCTCGCGCGGATCATCGCGGTACATTTTGATCAGTCCCAGGATCTTGTCAGCAGGTTGCGGCTTCAACGTCTCGAACATCATGCGTCTCCCGTTGCGATTGGCAGCGTGGCAAACTGGCCCCATTCGGCCCAACTGCCGTCATAAACAGACCAATCCGATTTTCCCAAGCGCTGCATCGCCAAAGCCAAGATCGCAGCCGTCACACCGGACCCACAAGTCGTGATCGCCGGTTTGCTCAGATCCACACCCGCCTGCTCAAACACCGCCCGCAACGCGTCGGGGTCCTTCAGGGTCTGATCTGCGTTCAAAACATCGGCGAAAGGCACGTTTTTCGATCCCGGAATATGACCACTGCGCAGACCGTCTCTGGGCTCGGGGGCCTCTGCGCGAAACCGCGCGGCAGATCTTGCGTCGATAATGTCCACATCGCCCAATTTGGCAGCCTGGCTGACTTGCGTCACATCCCGCACCAGGTGGTTTTGCACCCGCACGATCATATGGCGATCCCGCACAAACGGTTCCAGATCCTCAACGGGACGGCCCTCAGCCTGCCATTTCGGCAAGCCCCCATCCAAGACCGCGACATCGTTCTGCCCCATCAGCTTGAACATCCACCACACCCGCGCAGCAGAATTCAACCCAGCCCCATCATAGACTACAATTTGATGACCATCGCCCACACCCATCGCGCGCATGCGGGACATAAACTTTTCGGGGGGTGGCGCCATATGGGGCAGATCCGAGCGCAGATCCGCAATCTCATCAATGTCAAAAAACCGCGCGCCGGGAATATGCGCTTGGTCATATTCCCCTTTGGGATCGCGTTGCGCGGCTGGCAAATACCACGAGCCGTCCAATATGCGCAAATCCGGATCGTTCAAATGGGCCGCCAGCCACTCTGTTGACACAAGTGTTTTGGGATCATCAGATTTGGGATCATCAGACATGGGGGGCGCTCCCTGGGGTCTATGTGTGACACAATCCCAGCCTGCCTACGCCCCAGACCCCGCCAACGCAAGAACCTGGCTTAGCCATTATCCTTCAAAAGTCGTTGTTTTTGGCGGTTCCAGTCGCGTTTCGCACTGGTTTCGCGCTTGTCATGCAGCTTTTTACCCTTTGCGATGCCCAGCTTGATTTTGACACGCCCACGGTGATTGAAATACATCACCAACGGCACCAACGTCATGCCTTTGCGCTGCGTTGCCGTCCACAGATTGGCCAATTCTTTGCGTGAGACCAACAACTTACGCTTGCGCCGCTCTTCGTGTTTAAAGGACTTGGCCTGCTCATAGGGCGCGATATACCCGTTGGTCAGCCACAGCTCGCCCTCTTCAACCATCGCATAGCTTTCCGCGATATTGGCCGAATTGACCCGCAGGGATTTCACCTCAGAGCCTTCCAAAATCATGCCGCATTCAATGTCCTCTTCGATCGCATAATCAAAGCGGGCGCGGCGATTTTCGGCGATCACCTTATAATTGGGGTCTGACTTGGGCTTGGCCATAGACGTGACCTAATTCGCCAAGGCGTCGCATGCAAGATCAGATACCAGATCGCGTGACTTGCTTGGGGCGTCCAGACAGGTCAATGTGAGTTAAAAAATTGCTTGAGGAAACGCGCATGTTCTTAACCCGCAGAGCTTTTGGCTTTGGCCTGACCGCCACTGTGTTAACCGGATGTGGGCCTGCCCCGCGTGCCGGAACGTCGAGCGTTTCGATTTGGCGCGCCGCCCCCAACCCTGGATTTGATGCCTGGATCCAAGGCTTTCGCGGGCGCGCATTGGCCGCCGGAATTTCGGGTAACACTGTGGCCGCCGGATTGCGCGGTGTGGGCTACTTGCCGACCGTGGTCGAACGGGACCGCAACCAAACCGAATTCAAACGCAGCCTTGAGGATTATCTGGCCATCGCAGCGTCCCAAGAACGGGTCGCAACAGGCCGGACCAAACTGCGCGAATTTGCATCCACCTTGGCCGCAATTGAACGTCGTCATGGGGTCGAAGCCCGCGTGATCTGTGCAATTTGGGGGCTTGAAAGCCGCTATGGCGCGCGGCGCGGAGATGTGCCGGTGATCTCGGCTTTGGCGACACTGGCCTATGATGGACGACGCGGGGCGTTCTTTGAAAAGCAACTGATTGCCGCTTTGAAAATCATCCAGCGGGGGGATATTACCACAGATCGCATGCGGGGCAGTTGGGCAGGCGCAATGGGTCATACACAGTTTATTCCCACGTCTTATCAAGCCTTTGCGGTTGATTTCACCGGCGATGGCAAACGCGATATTTGGTCAGACGATCCCACAGATGCTCTAGCGTCGGCAGCGGCGTATCTTAGCCGCAATGGCTGGCAGCGTGGCAAACCCTGGGGTGGCGAAGTGCGCTTACCGGCGTCCTATTCTGGCCCCTATGGACGCGCGGCCCGCCAAAGTATAACCAGCTTGCGCCAGGCTGGGGTGACCTTAGCCAATGGCAACCCCCTGCCCCAATCCCTTGGATCTGCCGGCATCTTAATACCTGCCGGACGCAGCGGCCCTGCGTTTGCAGTCAGCTCAAATTTCGGAGTGATCTTGCGCTATAACAACGCCGAAAACTACGCGATAGGCATCGGGCATCTAAGCGATCGGATCGCGGGCGGCGGTGCAATACGGGGCGATTTCGGCCCCGACGCCTATGGCTTAACGCTGCCAGAACGCAAAGATCTACAGCGTGGATTGAACCGCGCGGGCTTCGATGTGGGCGATGCAGATGGCGTCTTGGGCCGCAAAACCGAGGCCGCCATTCGTGCGTATCAACGGGCCTCGGGCTTGGCGGAAACGGGCAAGCCCTCACCTGCCCTGTTGGCGCGACTGCGTTAACTTTAGTGTCAATCCCGCACTGAAACGTCCTTCAACGCATGTTAGTTCTGCACTTGCCTACTCTAGTGTTGAAGCCAAAACCGATGATCAAAATTCTAAGCGCTGTGATTGGACTTCTGTTTTTGGCAGGCTGTGCCGAAAGCGTGCCCCAAGGCGGGAAACCGCCCCGAATCCTACTGATGGGGGATTCGATGCTGGCTTGGAACGGCTCAAGCCAAAACGCCGTCAGCCACGTGATCGAACGACAACTTGGGGAACAGGTCATAGATCGCTCGGTGGTGGGGGCACATGTGATTTACGAATTGCCGATCTCGGGCGCGCTGGGTCTAAACATTTCCAAGCAATACATCGCCGGGAATTGGGACTGGATTGTCATGAATGGCGGCGGCAACGATCTATGGCTGGGCTGCGGATGTGGGCAATGTGATCGGCGGATGGGACGTATGTTGTCCGCTGACGGAAGGTCCGGTGATATTGCGCGATTTGTGGCGCAGTTACGCGCGTCGGGTGCCAAAGTCGTGTATCTTGGGTATCTCAGAACGCCGGGCCGAGGATCGCCCATCGACAGCTGCAAATCCGTCGGGAATGCATTCGATGCCCGCCTACAGCGCATGGCGGCGCGTGATCCCGGCGTGTTTTTTGTGTCAAACAAGGATCTGGTGCCCCACCGGGATCTTAGTTTTCATGCGCCTGACCGTATTCACCCGTCGGCCAAAGGCAGTGCCGCTATTGGGGTGCGCGCGGCAAGTATCATCCAGCGCAACGACAGATAGCGCTTAGGGCGTTAAGCATTGAACAAGCGCGCTGTTGGGATCGAAAAGATTATCAATAATATCAAAGTGATGTCGGTCAGGAATGGTATGGACAGGACAGGCCCAAGCACGCCCCAAAGCCTGCGCTTGATCCAGGAATACAGGCCGCTCATCCGCACCCACCCAGACCGAAACCGCCTGGGTCGGCGCGCTTTGCAGCACCGGGCTTTCGGCTTCTGCAACAGCCAGATCCATCTTAAATTGCGCATTCATCGAAGTGCGCAACAGGGGGCGTAAATCCGCCACAGGTGAAATCGGCGCGACATGTGTGATCCGAACCAACGTGTCGGGCATCAGCATCCCCGGCTGCAGCATGCGCGCCACCAAATGCCCGCCCGCAGAGTGCCCCGTCATCGCAATCGGCCCAGCAAACTGCCAAGCAATCGTTTCCACTGCTGCGGCGATCTGCTGGGTGATCTCGGCAATCGTCGCATCGGGGCACAGCTGATAACAGGGCATCGCCACGGCCCAGCCCCGCGCCAAAGCGCCCGCCGCAAAATGTGACCAGCTGCTGGCATCAAAGCGCAACCAATACCCCCCATGCACAAATACAACGACACCCTTGGGCGCGCTCTGCGGCAAAAATAGATCGAACCAGTTGCGTGTTTCAGGCCCATACTTACGCCGCAGTGCATTGTCCCCAAGAGCGCCGCGAAACGCCAAAGCCGCCGCTGCCCACCGATCCGGAAACGCATCCGCACCTGAAATATAGGCAGCATTCGCGTAAGCGTCGTCCAACTCGGTCATGACTTTCCTTCAATCTGGCCCTAGACAAACCGCACCAGACCCTATTTCACTCGCGCTGGCAATCACACAAGGGATACCTCACATGCTGGACAGCACAACTGATCTGAAAAGCCTGCTGAAAGACGAAACGCTTCTGGAAACCCGCGCTTATATCAACGGCGCTTGGGTCGATGGCGCGGATGGAACCTTTGCGGTGACCAACCCAACGCGGGGCGATGTGATTGCGGATGTGGCCGATCTGTCGCGCGCGCAAGTGGCCGAAGCCATCGCCGCTGCTGAAGTTGCCCAGAAAGATTGGGCCAAACTGACCGGCAAAGAACGCGCGGCTATTTTACGCAAATGGTTTGATCTGATGATGGAAAACGCCGCAGATTTGGCGACAATCCTGACGGCAGAACAGGGCAAGCCCTTGGCGGAAGCCGTGGGCGAAATCGGGTACGGCGCCAGCTTTGTTGAATTTTTTGCTGAAGAGGCCAAGCGCGTTTATGGGGAAACCATCCCCGGCCATCAGCGCGACAAGCGGATCCAAGTCTGGAAACAACCCATAGGTGTGGCCGCTTCGATCACGCCTTGGAATTTCCCAAATGCGATGATCACCCGCAAAGCCGGGCCCGCCTTGGCCGCTGGCTGCGCGTTCCTGGCCCGTCCCGCAGAAGATACGCCACTAAGTGCGATTGCCATGGGCGTTTTGGCCGACCGGGCGGGAATTCCGGCGGGCGTGTTCAATGTGGTGCCCTCGTCATCTGCGTCCGAGATTGGCAAAGAGTTCTGCGAAAACCCCGGAGTGCGCAAACTGACCTTCACCGGCTCGACAGAAGTGGGGCGGATCTTGTTGCGCCAAGCAGCGGACACCGTGATGAAATGCTCAATGGAATTGGGCGGGAATGCCCCTTTCATTGTGTTCGATGACGCCGATCTGGACGCGGCCGTCGAAGGCGCGATGATGTGCAAATTTCGTAACAATGGCCAGACCTGCGTCTGCGCCAACCGAATTTACGTGCAGGCCGGTGTCTATGATGCGTTCGCTGCCAAATTGAAGGCCGCCGTCGAGAAGCTGCAGTTGGGCGATGGATTGACAGACGGCGTCACAACTGGGCCGTTGATCAACGCAGATGCTGTGGCCAAGGTCAAAGAGCACATCGCAGACGGGGTCGCAAAGGGTGGCACGATCTTAACGGGCGGCAAACCGCACGCTTTGGGCGGAACGTTTTTTGAGCCCACGATCATCACGGACGTCACCCAATCGATGCAAGTCGCACAAGAGGAAACCTTTGGCCCGCTGGCGCCATTGTTCAAATTCGACACCGAAGATGACGTGATCGACATGGCGAATGATACGATCTTTGGTTTGGCCGCTTATTTCTACGCCAACGACCTGTCTCGGGTTTATAAAGTGGCCGAGACCTTGGAATACGGCATTATCGGCGTCAACACTGGCATCATTTCGACCGAGCTTGGCCCATTTGGCGGTGTTAAACAATCGGGCTTGGGACGCGAAGGGTCGCATCATGGCATGGAAGATTATCTTGAGATGAAATACGTCTGCATGAGTGTGTAGAAAGTCCAGATAAATAGGGGATTCTGTATATTCATGGAATCCCTTATTAGGACATTATCATATCACTATTGGGACCGGACTTGACCTCGCAATCGCGGGACTGGTGTTGCTAAGCTCATGTGGCCAATGCAAGGTGCCTGCTTCATTCGCGTAGGAAAAGTTCCACCAACTCACCCAGATGATGTTTGGCCTTTCGCCAGTCACCTGCGTGTGCATCTATCAACTTCCAGAAGTTTGCTCCGTGGTCGTGATGCTTTAGGTGGGTTAATTCATGGATCAGCACATAATCGATACAAGCCCGTGGTGCTTTGATTAAGTGCGGGTTCAGGATAAGTTCCCCCGACGGCGAACAGCTTCCCCACTGACGTTGCATTTCGAGCAGCTTGGTTCGTCGAGTATCGGGTCAGCTATTCTGATGAGGTGAAGTCCGTTTACTGTCGGTGGTGAAAAGGGTTCTTCAAGACTGAAAGCAATCATCATGATCGTCACGTTTGTGGTGACGATGGCCAGTTCAAGCTTTGCGAAGAACTATCGGGTTCCCAACGCAGTGATGCAGCAGGTGTCTTCGGTCCTTAGAACTGATAGGGACGCAACCCAACGGCTGCCACGCTCAACCTCGATCCAAGGCGGCGATATTGGCGGTACACCTACGGACAACGATCCGTCCCACAGTCGTATCTTCGATCGCCCGTAGAAACCGGCAACGACAGCTACCGCTTCAAAGCCAGTTCAGGGGCCGCAAAGAAAACAACAAAGGAGGTCGCAACATTGAACAAAGCATAGCCGAAGATACATAAATAAGGTGGGTCAAATCTCGGTGACAATACCGGGTCAGTTCTTAATGACATTCAAAATTGGTGAGTGGTTTATAGGTCTGGTCACCCACAGGACGTGTGTCCTTTGGTGCCTTCACTGACTTGGCAAAATTGTAATCCACCGCATCGGCACTGGTTGCAAACTCAAGAATGGCCGACATCTTATCCAAACGCTGCTGGATCGTTGTTGGGGGCCATGGGCGGGAGTATCCGCGACTCTGAGTATGGGGTTTAGCTCATGCGGTTTCGACGGGTCATTTGTTGAACCGTTCTGGGTATAGGATAGCGAACTGATTGCGGGCAGCATACTTTTACCGGCAACACATGCTTGCATGTGTGAGAGGCCATTCTCTGACCGCTCTGCCTGTCTTCTCAAGGCTGCGGATCGCCAGATAGATCAGCTTTGTCGCGGCGTCATCCCTGGCCCGGCAGGGTATTTCCGCAGGAAATGTCCCGAGAGGGGGCATCCCGGATTTTGACCCGAAGCGCATCGAGGAAAACGATCGGGTACATCGGCTCCAAAGCGCGGTTTTGCCAGTCTGATACGTCCTCCAGCACGGCATCGGTGACGCGGCTGACAAGATCGGCAGCGACCTTCAGACCATAAACTTCCTCAAGATGAGCGCGGATGTCGCGTGTCGATAGCCCGGCCGCATAGAGCCCGATTATCCTGTTATCCATCCCATCAATCCGCGTCTGGCCCTTCTTGACCAGCTCGGGCTCGAAACTGCCGTCCATTGCCCGGCAACACATTCAAGGAATGCGTGAAAGGGGCGAGAAGCCATTGGTGTCCAGTCGATCCACATTGCAAGATCATCTGTTTCGGTGATCGTAATGTCATCCAGAACTTAGTACATCAGTGCTTTGTTGTGCCGATGGGCAATTGCTGCTGCTTTAGCACGACGATAATAGAAGCTCTTCCCGCGAGGTTTAATGTGGTTGGCTTTGCCGCTACGTGGGTTAAACTGCGACATGAAGGACGCCTCTTATTGGGACATTTTCACCCCAATATTGGGACCAATCAGAAAGCTGTAAAGAGCGTGGCCGCACCAAAAACAATGAAAAATACTTCATTGTATCAGATACCTAAATAGCAATCGACAGCACCCATCGACATTTCTTCATCATCGGCACAAGATGAAATACGTCAGCATCAGCGTTTAAAGCCCCCGGCTTAAAACTTGAATCACCAATGCCCTGCCACGCTGCGCGTTCTGGGGCATTTACGATACAGGGTGCCTCAGGCCAAAGGCAGGGTGCTGTAATCAGCGCGAAGCGGGAAACTGTTGGTGGCCTGTCCAGACTTGTTATTTCCTTTGCAACACAGAGTGGCCTTAGACCTGCACGCCCTGCTTACGCACAGCCAACGGCGTCGTTCCAGTCCAGTTACGAAACGCACGAAAGAACGATGACGGATCGCGAAACCCTAGAATATAGGCGATTTCTTGCACGCTCATATCTGTATTATGTAAATGGTTCAGCGCCAGCGCGCGTCGCGTGTCTTCAAGCACATCTTTGAAACTGAACCCTTCATCCTTTAACTTGCGCTGCAAACTGCGTTTCGACATGGCCAAAGTGCTTGCAATCTGATCTGCACTAGACAGCCCGCCAGGTAGATTTTCAACCAACGCCAACCGCACGCGGGCCGCCATGCCAGTCGGGTGAACATTTAAGTGAAAGCGATCGTGAAGCCCTGCAGTAACAGAGCCCCACGCAGCGTCATCACGCGACATCAGCGGCAATTCCGTATCCTGCGCTGCAAAAATCAAACGGTACCCAGGACCTTGGGCCACAGGACAGCGAAAGAAAGCGTCCGCGCCTTGCCAATCCTGATAGGGTTGTTCGGCCTGCAAGGCGACAGGATGGACCGCAACCCCTGTCGCCCGGCGGATCGCAAGGACGAAGTAAATCAGCAAGAACCATCCCACGACGACCGGCAAGGGACGCGTTGGCATGATGCTTGAGAAACTTAACGCAACATGCGCGTCATAATCCGTCACGCGCATCTGCAGTGGCATCACCAGCGGTTTGATCAAGGCTTTTCGCTCTAGACCGATACGGACTGTGGGGCTGGCGAAAAACGCATAGGCAGAGCTGTCAAACCCTTGTGCGTCCACAATTTGCGCGAGCTTTAAAGGTAAATCGGGGTCTGGAAGCTCCGTTGGCAGAGCCTCCCATACATCTGTGTATTCAGTCGCCGTCACCAAGCGCCCGCCAAGCGTCAGGAAGTCCGAGGGCAAACCCGCTTTACGCAGCACCCGCGTTGGATTTAGTCCGAACGTATCGACCAAAAACTGCAATCCTTCGCGCGCGGGATATTTCGTTGATTGGGCCATCTGGAATGCTCTTCTATCGCTGCTTCAGGCCACTCTGGCCGCAATTGGCACCAATAGGTATGATTCTGGCGCATATTGCAACTTAATTTGCGCAAATAGGAAGGCTATAAATAGGGAAATTGTTCTGAACCCAAAAGGCATCCATATGCAATTGACTGTGAATGACACTGAATATGATCTGGGATCCGTTGAGGGCGATATGCCGTTGCTTTGGGTCTTGCGCGATGAATTGGGTATCACAGGGGTAAAATATGGCTGCGGCATCGCCCAATGTGGGGCGTGCACAGTGCATATGGACGGGGTCGCTGTGCGGTCTTGCCAATTGGCCGTTGAAGATGCGGCCGGTGCCAAAATTACCACGATCGAAGGTTTGGGAACACCTGACGCGCTGCACGCAGTGCAATCGGCTTGGATCGACCACCAGGTCGCACAATGTGGGTACTGCCAGGCTGGCCAGATCATGGCCGCGGCCTCGTTTTTGCAGTTCAATGCAGATCCAACCGATGCGGACATTGACGCGGCCATGTCCGCGAATTTGTGCCGCTGCGGGACGTATCCCCGTATCCGAGCGGCTGTCAAAACGGCTGCCAAAACCCTGCGTGAGGCATAATACATGAGCAAATTTCGCAAAATCGCACGCCGTAGCTTTTTGATCGGATCCGCCGCCATCGCCGGAGGTGTTGCCTTTGGGATCTATGCTGTGCGCACGCCTTACACGAACCCAAACTTGACGGATCTTGGCCCTTCTGAGGCCAGCTTTAATGCGTGGGTCCGAATTGATTCCGATAAGATCACTTTGATTGGACCCCATGCGGATATCGGGCAGGGTGTGGCCTCGGCGCAGGCGGCGATGATCGCCGAGGAGATGGACCTGGAATTCGGTCAGTTTGAAACCAGCTTCGGCAAGCCCGATGGCGCGTACTGGAACACCGCGATGGCGGCGGATGGCGTTCCGTTTGCCGCGACCGATACAAGTTTTATCGCCGAAACCATGCGCACGATGATGGGCGGTGTGATGAAGCTGATTGGCCTTCAGGGCACGGGTGGCTCAACCAGCATGGCCGACAGCTTTGACAAATTACGCCAGGCGGGCGCCGTTGCGCGCGAAACGCTGAAGCTGGCGGCCGCAAACCAGCATGATATCCCCGTTGAAGACCTGCGCACACAAGCCGGGCATGTGATCCTGCCGGACGGCGAAAAGATCGCCTATACCGATTTGGCGCAAGCGGCCTCAACTTTGGATCCTGTCCAAGACGTGACGTTGCGCGACCCAAGTGCCTGGCGTTTGATCGGAAAGCCGATGCAACGCTTGGATATTGTTGCAAAATCGACAGGCACACAAAGCTATGGCATCGATCTGAATTTCGATGGCATGGTGCATGCGACGCTAAAAACCAATCCGCGGCAGGGGGGCGAATTGCTGGGCTATGATGCAAACGCGGCCCAAACGATGCCCGGCGTTTTGCAAATTCTTCCTGTGTCCAATGGCGTGGCTGTGGTTGCCGATAACACCTGGCGCGCGTTTCAAGCCGCCGAGGAAATTACCTTTGAGTGGGGTCCGGCGCCCTATCCCGCAGAGCAAGACGCGCATTGGGCCGCGCTATCCAGCAGCTTTGATGAAGGCAATCTTGACAAAGAATGGCGTCATGATGGTGTGATCGAGGACGCTTTGACCACCGGCACACAGCACAATGCGGAATACCGCTCCCCTTATGTGGCCCATGCGCCGTTAGAACCTTTGAACGCGGTAGTGCGCGTGACTGCGGACGTTGTCGAAGTTTGGACGGGCCACCAATTGCCGCGCATGATGCAACAAATGGTGGCAGCGGTGACAGGGCACGACACAGAGCAAGTGATCTTTCACAACCAGTATTCAGGGGGCAGCTTTGGGCACCGCCTAGAGTTCGAATATGTCAAGCAAGCCGCTGAAATTGCGAACCAAATGCGCGGGACGCATGTGAAGTTGACCTATCGGCGCGAAGAGGATTTCGCCCATGATTTTCCGCGCCATATCGCAATGGGCCGCGCGCGGGGTGCTGTGTCAAACGGCCAGGTCACAGCGTTGGATTTGGCGGTTGCCGCCCCGTCGGTCGTGTCCTCGCAGATGGGACGTGCCAATCTCAGCGTCCCGGGACCAGACCCTCAGATCGCGGCCGGATCTTGGAACAACCCCTATAAGTTGGAGGCATTGCGCATGTGTGCGTTCCGTGCCGCCGAATTGGCACCAACCTCATCCTGGCGCGCAGTCGGGGCCCCGGCGGCGGGCTTTTTCTTTGACACGTTCCTGGATGAATTGATCCACAAAGCCGGGGCAGATCCGATGGCCGAGCGTATCCGCCTGATGCAAGATCCCGTGTCGCGCAAGGTGCTTGAAACCGTTGCAGACATGTCGTCGTGGGGGGACCCTTTGCCAGCGGGAACTGGGCGCGGCGTGGCTTTCGTTGAAAGCTTTGGTGTGCCCGTGGCGGAAGTGGTTGAGGTCCGCCAAACCGACGCTGGGATTAAGATCGAAAAGGTCTGGGTGGCAGCCGATGTGGGCACAGTGGTCGACCCGATCAACTTTGAGAACCTTGTGCAAGGTGGCATTGTGTTTGGCCTAGGCCATGCGATGAACTGCGAAATCACCTATGCAGATGGGATGGCCGAGCAGGACAATTATCATGCGCATGAAGGGATGCGTTTGCATCAATGCCCGCAGATCTTTGTTAAGGGATTGGAAAACCAGACCAAAATCCGCGGCATTGGCGAACCGCCCGTCCCACCAGCAGCACCTGCTTTAGGAAATGCAATTTTCGCAGCAACAGGTCAGCGCCTGCGTGAAATGCCCTTTGCCAAATTTGTGGATTTCGTATGAGACCCTTGTCTATGATCGTCGCATTGGTGGTGATTTTAGCATTTCAGACATTGGGTCTTGCCGCACAAAATACACCGAAACCAGACCAAAGCGTTTTACCCCAAGACGGCTTAGCAGCATGGGATCGCATATTCGAAGTTGTCTCGCACCCGCGCTGCGCCAATTGCCACACAGGCCCATCGGATCGCCCGATGTGGTCCGGACCCAGCTACGGCAAGACCCGCCCACATGGCATGAATATTCGCGCCGGAGACAGTCGCATGGGGGTTGAATACGTGCCATGCGCGACCTGCCATGTGACCGTCGGACCAGAAGCGCAGAACGATGGGGATGCCCATGATGCGCCACGCGTTGCAGATGCTTGGCGTCTTGCCCCAGTTGAGGCCCACTGGTTCGGACAGTCCAGCTTCGATATCTGCGTGCAATTGCGTGATCCCCAGCGAAACGGTGGGCGCAGCTTGTCAGAACTCGCCGCGCATTTGGATCATGACGTCATTCTGCATTGGGCCTGGAACCCCGGACCCGGACGCCAGCCCGCGCCCTATTCGCTTGAAGAGCACATTCAAGATCTGCTGAGTTGGGGCGCGTCCGGCTTTCCATGTGATAAGGCTGGCCAATAAGCCTGCACTCTTTACGCAGAAACCACACGAGTTGCGCATAGCTTAAGCCGTACGGCCCTCAAACGCCGCGATTTCAACGCCATCAGCCTTTAACGCGGCGCGTACAGATGTGGCGATCTCTAAAGCTTCGGGCGTGTCCCCATGCATACAAATCGTGTCGATTTTGGCCGGGATGATTTTGCCGCTTTGTGTGATAATTGATTGGGATTTCACCATGTGTGCAATCCGCTGGCCTGCTAGGTTGGCATCATGGATCACCGCCCCTGGGATGGACCGATCAACCAGCGTCGCGTCGTCATTATAAGCACGATCCGCAAAGATTTCACCGGCCCAGGCGCATCCCATCTGCTCAACAGCCTGTTGCTGCGCAGTGCACGCCAAGACCATAACAATCAGATCGGGTGCCACGCTAAGGGCGGCCTCATAGCAGGCTTTGGACATCTCAATATCCTCAGAGCACATGTTCGACAAAGCGCCGTGCAGCTTCAAATGCCGGACTTTATGTCCAAAAGCTGCCGCCATCCCCACATGCGCTGCCACCTGATAGCGGATCATGTTTTGCAGCGTTTGGGTCGGCAAATGCATCCGAAATCGCCCAAAGCCTGCGATATCTGCAAAGCCGGGATGGGCACCGATGCCGACCTGATTGGCCGCTGCCAGATCAAAGGTTTTCTGCATCACATCGGGATCCCCCGCATGCCCGCCGCAAGCAATATTGGCCGAGGTAATGATTTTCAAAAGGGCAGCGTCATTGCCCATAGTCCAGGACCCAAAGCTTTCGCCCATATCCGCATTCAAATCGACACGTGTCATCTTTTAGGATCCTTCAAACGGGTCAGCATTGGCATTGATGGTGCCACTGATCAAAGAATAGCTGAGCAAGTCCGACATGTCAGCCGGGTCTCGGATCAAAGGGCGACATAGCCCTGGCAAGGTTTTGATATGGGCCCGCGCGCGCTGTTCTATGGTGATTGCATCCTCGTAAGACACCAGCTTTATCTGGATCGCAGCGCCCAGCGGGGCTTGCGCGATGCGGGGTAAATCGGACGGGATAACAGTGCCCAGACGCGGATATCCCCCCGTCGTTTGGCTTTCGCACATCAATACATAAGGCGCGCCATCACCCGTGATCTGGATATCGCCGGGTGCGATGATTTCAGACACAACACTGAGGCCGCCAGCCGCTGCAAACCCACCCCTGTCGGGGTTCAGGCGAATGCCTTGGCGGTTGGCGCGGGCGTCACGGGTGAAAGCCGACGCCAGGAACCGTGCCAAGATATCCGCACCAAACACATCTGTTTGAACAGATCGCACTATGTGCAGCGTGCCACCAGTCAGGCGATCAGACGGCGGCAAATGCCAACCCGTGCGCGTTTTCGTATCGGAGTGCAGCGCCAAAGTTTGCCCCGCTTGCAGGATCGTGCCCAAACCCGCAGACAGATGCGCCGACATAGCCCCCATAACCATCGGCGCGTCAAATCCTCCGCCCACATGCAGATACCCGACTGCGCCAGATGTGACGCCCCCCAAACGCAACTTGGCCCCAGCAGGCAGCAGATGGGAGGCGTTCCAAGTCAGGGGGTTCCCGTCCAAGCTGGCCTGCATCTTCGCACCGGTCAACGCGATGCGGATATCTTGCGTTGCCTCAAATGTTCCGCCATAGCCGACCATTTCGACAGCGGCGGTGACAGGCTGATCAAGCAATGCAGCCCCTTCAAACAGTGCCAAACGGTCCATCGCGCCGCCGCGTGTCAAACCCTGTGCGATCGTCCCGCTGCGGCCTAAATCCTGCAGCGTCACAGCCGGCCCTGCCTCATGAATCCTCAGCGCATGGCTCATGGCAACGCCGTCCAGCCTGCACCACCCAGACTGTCGGAGCCTTCCAGAGCCTTCAGTTCTGTGGGGGTAATTGGCGCAAATCTCATTTCGTCCCCAGGTGTCAGCGCCACTGGGATGTCCCGGTTCGGATCAAAGGGGCGAAACGCCGTTTGCCCCACATGACGCCACCCCGTGGGCATCGCGGCGGTGAACAGCACAAATTGGCGGATCGCAACAACCAAAGCCCCGGCCGGTACTTGTGGGGTCAGCTCAGATTGGCGCGGGATGTCCCAAGCAGGTTCTAAGGGGCCAAGATAGGGCTGACCGGGCGCATAGCCAATTGTAATCACACGTGTTCTAGCATTCTGCAGACTGGTGCGTGCATCCGCCAAACTCAGCCCCGCCGCTTGGGCTGCGTCCTCAAATTGGGGTGCAGCTTCAGTGTCAAAGCACATCGGCAAGGTCCATAATTTGCGCCCTGGGGGCGGGCTGGCGGCAAACCAATCCTGACCTTCCAACAGGGCAATCAGGCGCGTGCGGATATCTTCAAACGGCGTATCGACCAAATCAATTGCGATGAAGGTCGACACCAATGTGGAGGACGTCTCACTTACCTCGGGCCAGTTTTTCGCTTGCACCGCTGCACGAAACGCAATGGCGGCCAAATTTGCACGCGGATCCATTTCTGCCGCGAAAGTGACGACAAGACCTGTCAGGCCAACATTCGCGATGCGCGGGAAATCAGCCATGCGCAGGGGCCAATCGGTACAGACGCGGAAGCAGCATCGGGGTCAGATACATCGGCAATTGCCAACAAGCGACGAATATCATGATCGGGGCCGTTACCTCTGCGGGAAGCGAGACAAGAAACAACGCTATGTTGCGATTTCCTGCCGCCAATGCCAAGGGGCCACAAACGGGTGCCAAGCGGGTCTTGCGCAGAGTAAACAGTGTCAGAATTTGCAAGCCAAAGCCCAAGGTGAAGGCCGCCATCGCCCAAAACACAGCCCGAAGGGGATCGGTGCGCAGCAAAGGTCCCAAAGCGGCCATCAATCCGATCACGATGATTGCAAAGAACAAAATCGCGGCCCCGTCCATGGATTTGATCTGCGTTCGGGTGGCGTTTGGCATCCAGACCTGACGAAGCGCAAACCCCAAAAGGGCCGCACCCAGAATAACGCCTAGCGCGCGTAGAACGATGATGATCAGAACGTTTGGATCTACCGCGATAGGGATGGCCATCAGAACAGGGGCGAGTGTCAGCGGGAAAAGCGCTGTGCCCAGGATCAGGAATTGCATCATCCGTGCGGGATCTTGACGCAGGATAATCGCCAAAGACGCGCCACCCGAAATCGTAGGAGCCGCGCAAGCCAGAGTCAGTGCCAACGCAAGGGGTGTGTGGCCCAAACCGGCCCCATGCATCGCAACAATCACGGCCACGGGCAGCATCAGTTGCAGGATCAACACGGCAGGCAGGCTCCAGCGTAGATCGCGCAAGGCCCCGAACGCGGTGCGATGTCCGATCCGAAAAGCGGTAATGACCAGCAAGATTGCGACCATCTGCGGCAACCATGGCGCCATCATCGCAGCCAGCCCGGGCAGACCCACACCAGCCAATAACCCGGCGATCAGCAATGCCCGGGAATGTTCTGAACAAAGATGTAGCACGGCTCAGAGCGCCTGGTTTTGGGTATGAATAGACGTCACGCAGTGCCAACATCCCGGGCTATCGCCTGTTTGTACAAAGCTTGCAGGCGGTGCATCACCGGACGCGCGCCCGTGCCGATGGGCTTGCCATCAATGCTGGCCACGGGGGTTTGCGCACCGAACGTGCCGGTCAAAAAAGCCTCATCTGCGGAATACGCCTCATAGAGCGAGAAATTCTTTTCACGCACCTCCATCCCATCCGCACGCGCCAGCTCTAACACCTTCGCACGGGTCACACCGTTCATGCAATAATCCCCAGTCGAGGTCCAAAGCGCGCCCTTGCGTACAATGAAAAAGTTGCACGCGTTCGTTGTATTCACAAAACCATGCGGATCCAGCATCAAGGCCTCATCCGCACCTGCTGCCTCGGCTTGCAAACAGGCAATCACGCAGTTCAGCTTGGAATGGCTGTTGAATTTTGCGTCCTGTGCATGGGGCAAACCGCGCACTTGCGGGACCGATGCCAGGCGAATGCCTTTGCCTTGCAGATCACTAGAGGGGGTCGAGTGCTCCATGATGATCACCAAAGTCGGGCCAGATTGCGACAGTGAGGGATGTTGAAACGGTTTAACCTTCACCCCGCGCGTCAGCATCAACCGACAATGCGCGTTTTCGGTCATCCCATTCGCCTCGGCCGTCATCATAAGCGCATTCAACATCCCCGAACGGTCCATGCCAGGATCCAATGCCACAGCTTTGCAACTGTCAAAAAACCGATCCATGTGATCGTCAAAGAAAGCCCAGCGACCATTATACAGCCGCAAGCCCTCCCACATCCCATCGCCAAGCAAAAAACCACTGTCATACACAGACACCATCGCCTGATCCCGGGGTTTCAATTCACCATTGATGTAAATCAGAATATCCTGGTTGCGCGCGTCTTCCATCGCGTCATGCGTGGTGCCCATCTGTTAATATCCCCGGTTCGGATCGACGATGTTATGCAATGGGTCTTGCTTAAGGAAACGACCCAGATTGGTCAGGAACCGCGCAAAGGACGCGTCTTCCCAGCCCTTGTAAACTCCTGAACAGTGGGGCGAGATCAATAAGTTGGGCGCGTCCCAAATGGGGTCATCTTCGCGCAAAGGTTCTGTGGCGAACACATCCATCGCTGCTCCTCGAATTTTGCCCGCCCAAAGCGCGTTCAGCAAAGCTGTTTCATCCACCACATTCCCGCGCGAGACATTCACCAGAACCGCGTTTGGTTTGGTCATGTCAAATGTTGCTTCGCTGACCAGACCCAAAGTCGCGGGCAAGCGCGGGGTGCAGATCGCGATATAATCGGCGCGCGGCCACAGCTGAGGTAGACGATCTGGCCCGTGCACTTCGTCGCAATGGGGTGTGTTGCGCGGATTGGCGCGGGTGCCCAAAACAGACATCCCCAACGCTTTGGCTTTTTGCGCCAAAGCCTGCCCCGTATGACCAAGACCAACGATTAATACAGTCTGTCCCGCCAGCGGGATCATCGCCCGCGTTGGGACCCATGTTTTCGTGTTTTGATCCTCTTGAAGGCCAGGCACATCCAAATTGAAGTGGAAAAAACAGCCCAAAATATATTCGGCCATAATATCAGCAGAGACGCCTGCGGAATTGGTCACGCGCAGATTTTTGCCCGACCAGGGTGCAATGTGATCCGTACCCGATCCCCCAACAGACAGCCATTTAAGGGACTTACAAGTTCGCACCGCGTCGCTTGGGTAGGCCGCATCTGAACTATGGTTGACGCTGAACATTACGTCAGGCGCAAACTGGTTTAAGGTATCTGAGACTTCAGAATTACGGACAACAGACTGCGCCTGGACCTGAGGATAGGCTTCGGTCAGCTTGGCCAAATGGCGCTGTGGCGTGTCGGTATGGATCAAAACGCGGGTCATGTCCCGATTTGAAGCCGCGCACCGCCCGCTTGTCAATCGGAGTCACGAAGCGCGCAGCCAATCCTTGGCCCAAGTGAGTTCAGATACGCCTGCAAGCCGGGTCAATCGCTGGGCTTCGCCTTCAAACGCTTTGATCCTGGCCGCCCCCCAACGCACCCCCGGTTCGGGCCAAACAGCCCGCACATGTAAGCGGTCCGCATCACGCTGCGCCTTCATATCCACGCGGCCCACCAATCGATCCCCCTGCAAGATCGGGAAGACATAGTAGCCATATTGACGCTTGGGTTCGGGGACGAAAATCTCAATCGTGTAGTCAAAACCGAACAGTTTCTGCGCCCGTGTTCGATCACGCAACATCGGGTCAAATGGCGACAAAACGCGTACCCGCTGCGTTGGTTTCATACCAATTGCCGGATCGTCAAGAATATCTGGACGGGCCAGCATGCGACGCGGTTTGCCGATGCTTTGCTGAACCTCGATTTCAATCACATCCCCGTTGGCAAGCGCCCTTTGCGCCCAGTCGCGCGCCTCGGCAGAGGTCACGTGACGCCAGAATTTGGTCAGCTCACCCGATGTCGCGAAGCCCAAACGATCCAAAGCGGCAGAACAGCACCAATCAATCGTGTCAGCATCCGAGGGCCCATCATTGCGCTGTGCCTGATCAATCACGCGCTCTGTTAGATCATAAATTTTGCGAAATCCGTCCCGGCGCACCACGCTCAACGCCCCCGTCATCCACAGATATTCCAGCGCAGTTTTTGAGGGATGCCAATCCCACCACCCGCCTGAGCCCTTCTTTTCATCCTTGCCGACATCTGCAGAGGAGCAGGGACCGGTATCACGAATATGGGTCAGAACCGATTGGAATTGCTGCTCAAACCCCTCACGCCGCCACAAGCGCCAACGTTTCTTCAGAACTTCGGCATCGCGCTGCATCCGCATCCGCCAATAGGGATAGAACGCCATCGGGATTGTGCTGGCGTCATGCGTCCAGTGTTCGAACAACCCACGGTCGCTTTCATAAAGGCGTTTGAGATCTTTGGGCCGATATTTGGGTCGCCGCGCATATAAGATCAGATCATGGGCCCGCGCCACGGTGTTGATGCTGTCTAGCTGCACAAAGCCCAGCCGTGTGATCAGATCCAACAAGTCCTGGCCCTGCGCCGGCCCTTGCGGTGCTTCCAACAGCGCGTGACGGTCCATAAATATCCGTCGCGAAGCCGCATTCGACAGCGACGGCACACTCACCGGCGATGGCGGCGCAGTGTATCACCAAAGCTGATCGTGGGTTTTAAAATGGTCGTCGTAGGCGCATCTGGCGCGTCTTCAGCGCAGCGTTCCAGGATAATTCGCGCGGCCGCTTCGCCAATTTCGCGCCGACACGCATCCATCGTGGCCAATTGGCGCGGCAGACCTTGTAGAAGCTCAACCCCATTGAACCCAGCCAGACCAATTTCCCCTGGAATATCAACGCCTTGCTCTATCAGCCAAAGCAGCCCCCCTGCCCCGATCAAATCGTTGGAATAATACAGAAAATCCAAATCGGGCGAGCGTTCCAACATCTCTTGCGTCATCTCACGACCCTTGGCCAAAGCCGAGCCGCCAGAGTAGAAATCGCGATCTTCAATTTCGATACCAGCCTTGGCCAAAGCTTCGGTGAACCCTTCGAACCGTTTGCGTGCGCGGTGATCCAGAGGCATTTTCGTGCCCATAAAACCAATATGCTCAAAGCCTTCTTTGATAATCGCTTTCGCCATTTCTTCGCCCGCACGGCGATGGGAAATCCCAACCATACTGTCCACGGCTCGCCCGTCGGTATCCATAATCTCAACCACGGGTGTGCCTGCGGCTTTTAACATCGCGCGCGCGGCGTCTGAGTGTTCTAGCCCCGCGATTATCACCCCAGAAGGCCGCCAAGACAGCATTTCGTACAAGACCTGTTCTTCTTTGCCGGGCTGGTAGTCAGACACGCCAACCACAGGCTGCAGGGGGCTGTCTTCGAACACATCATTGATGCCCGCCAGCACTTCGGGGAAGACCATGTTGGATATCGAAGGAATAATCACAGCCACCAGATTGACGCGCTGTGAGGCCAAAGCACCGGCGATTTTGTTGGGAACATAGCCAAGCTCTTTGGCCGCATCCAAGACCTTTTGCCGCGTGGCTTGGCTGACATCGCCCCGGTTGCGCAACACGCGGCTAACGGTCATTTCCGACACCCCCGACGCGGCAGAGACATCACGAAGCGTTAGCGGGCGGGTTGGTTTATTTGACACGAAGGTCCCTTTTAGCGACTTGTCCCTTTGAGTAGCGTAGAAGGATTAACGTTGTCTAGCACGTCGCGCAGAATGATGCGGTTTAAGTCGCTTTGACGGGTTCATTCATTCTTTTTCCAAACGCCGAAACACCATCGACAACCCAAAACACAGCACGAAATAGAAGCCAGCCGTGGTGATCCAGGCCTCAAATATCATACGGGTCGAGGCCACAAGTTCGACTGTTTTGTAGGTTAGTTCCTGCACCGAAATCAGCGAAATGATGGCACTGTCTTTGATTAGACTGATGAACTGATTGGCCATGGGGGGCACCACCTTGCGCATGGCTTGGGGCATAACGACATAGCGCATTTCTTGGGTGCGGCTCATGCCAATAGCACGGGCAGCTTCGCGTTGACCCTTGGGCACGGATTGGATCCCAGCGCGCACGATTTCGCCAACAAACGCGGCCTCAAACAGCGCCAAAACGATGACACCGGAAATCAGCGAAGGAAAACGGCGCATATCGCCAAAAAAGAACTCCCATACCGGTGCGTTGTCACTGCGTGCGATGCCACGCGACCAGGAATTGAGGTTCAGGGCATCGATCAGTTGCTGAGAGATAAAGAAAAAGAAGATAAAAATGATTACAACGGGCGGAATATTGCGCAGCACTTCCAGATAGGTGCGCGACAACAGCCGAATGGTCAAATTTTCCGAACAGCGCGCGATGCCCAGCACAGTGCCCAAGATCAGCGCCAAAATACTGGCATAAATACTGATGCGAATGGTGGCAAACAGGCCTTGCAACAGCAGGTTTGCAAACCATTCTTGGCGATCTTCGCGGTAACGCAGAATGTAATCTGGGATCAATTCCCAGCGCCAATCATAGTTCAGCGCCCCCTGCATCCGCAGCGCAACATAGGCGATGACCCCCGCCAATACGGCCAGGATCACCCAATCGGGCCACCTAAGTTTCTTGGATGCAGGGGTCACAAACGGGCCTTACTGAGACACTTGGTCTTCCCAGTCATTGCCTTTGAACCAGTAGTCGTTGCGGGACTTCAACCAACCGCTGGCATGCTTGACGGCAATCCAGTTGTTAAAGAAGTTCAACGCATCCGGATCACCTTTGCGCAGGGCGAAGCCTTCGCCAGTGGCCAGGAAGGTCTGATCAAACGGCACAGAGAGCGTGTCGGGATAGCGACGTGCCTCGATCGAGGGCGTCGGCTCGGCGGCCATTGTTGCGTGGGCGTTGCCGTTCAGAACCTCTTGGGTCGCCGCACCATCTTCGTCAAACAATAGCAAGGTCGCCTCGGGGAAAAGCTGTGCAATCACAGTCGCTGGGGTCGCGCCGCGCCGGGCAGCAAAGGTGACGTCCGCGCTGTTGTAATCGTCCAACGTGAACCCATCGGTCATTTCGGAATTCGACAGCACCGTTAGGCCGGAATAGGCGTAGGGATCCGAGAAATTCACCGTCAAGTTGCGCGCAGGCGTGATCGACATGCCCGAGATGATCACATCGAAATTTCCCGACACCAGCTGCGGGATGATCCCATCCCACGCGGTCGGCACGAATTCGACATCGACGCCCATATCTTTGGCCAATTCGCGGCCCACATCCAGCTCAAATCCGATCAGCTCGCCGTTCAGATCGCGCATGGACCAGGGCGTAAAGATTGACAGACCAATCCGGATCACGCCGTCTTGCTTGATGGTTTCGATCACAGATTCACCGCTTAAGTTTTGCGTCGCAGTTTGTGCCATCGCCGGCAACGTGAACACAGTGCTGGTAAGTGCTGCAAACGCCAATCCAAGCGCGTTTGACATGATTTTTCTACGTGTCGTGGACATAATATTTCCTTTGGGTTTGGTGGGTTAAGTATCAGATTGAAAACGCCTTTCGACAGCCGAGACGCCGAAAGACAACACAAGCGTCAGGGCCAAATACACAGCCGCAACGGTGAACCAGATCTCGAAACTCATATAGGTGTCCGAGATAATATTGCGCCCAATCGTGGTTAACTCCGCCACCGCAATGACGCTAACGATGGCCGAGGATTTGATCAAATGCACGACCTCGCCCGTCAAAGGGGGCAGCATGAAGCGCACAGATTGGGGCAAGATGATATAGCGATAAGCCTGCGCGCGGCTCATCCCGATTGAGGCGGCGGCCTCCCATTGACCGGGGGCCACGGAATTGATGCCAGCGCGAAAGATTTCCGAGATCAGCGCCGAGTGGAACACAGCCAAAGTCAGCACAGCCGCCGTCCAGCGATCAAAGCCAAAGACCGGGCCAAGGACGTAGTAAAACAGATAGAGAAGCACCAAAAGCGGGATGTTGCGGATCAGTTCCAGATAAACGATGGCCACGCCTTTGCCCACAACCAATCCCGAAAGGCGCAGCAACGCGATGCACAGACCCAAGCCTGTCGCCAGCGCGAATGAGGTCAGCGACAGGATGATCGTCGCCCATAATCCGGTCAGAATTTCGCCCGGTTGAAACCCGTCATCTGTAAACTGATAGAGATATTTTGGCACCTGATACCATTGCCAATTATACCCCATATTCTGCGCGCCCGAATAGGAAAACCAGACAATGGCCCCGACAATCACCGCATAAAGCGCGATGGCCACGGATGGTCTGCGCAAAATTCGCTTTAGGGTCAAAGCCGTCGAGGCTGGGCGGGCGTCAGTGTTCAAGGATCTGATCCAAGAACAATCGCGCGCGCGCCGTCGTGGGGTTGGTGAAAAACGTATCTGGCGGGGACACTTCGACGATTTGCCCTGCCTCCATAAACACCATTCTGTCGGCCACTTTGCGCGCGAACCCCATTTCATGGGTGACAACGACCATGGTCATGCCTGTCTGCGCCAGCTCAACCATCACATCCAACACTTCGCCGATCATCTCGGGATCCAGCGCCGAAGTTGGTTCGTCAAACAGCATGACTTTGGGTTCCATACACAACGCCCGCGCAATCGCGACGCGCTGTTGCTGGCCACCAGACAACTGCGCGGGGCGCTTATCGGCCTGTTCGGGGATGCGCACGCGGTCCAGGTAGGTGCGCGCGGTCGCCTCGGCCTGCGTGCGGTCCAGTTTGCGCACTTTCATCGGGCCGATCATCAGGTTTTCCAAAACGCTTAAATGGGGAAACAGGTTAAACTGTTGAAACACCATGCCAACATCTTGGCGCAATTGGCGAATTTCCGGGGCATCAGGATGCAGCGCGACACTGTTTACGATTAACGACCCGCCATCGTGGTGCTCAAGCCCATTGAAACACCGGATCAGCGTGGACTTGCCGGACCCAGATGGGCCGCACACGACAACTCTTTCGCCCTGGCAAACTGTTAAGTCAATGTCACTGAGCGCTTTGAAATCGCCAAAGGACTTCGAGACGCCCTTTGCGACGATGATCTGTTCTGCTGTCATTTGTCCCCAGACACCTCGACCGTAAACCAACAGTTAGAGTATTCGCGACAAGTGACAACGCCTGGTTGGGCCACGCGCCTGGGCAGTGCCAAAAAACGTGACCTGACGGCAACGAAACCCATGGCTGGCAGGGTCTATAGTGCAAATTGGTCGCTAACTTAGGTGGCGGTCCAGCAGTTTTATCACATCTACCTGTGCGCCCAAACGTGCGGCCAACAGAAAAATTCCGCCAAATTTGCGTTGTACTAACAGGATATCCAAGGGCAAAGGCGGCGGAATAAACCCGGATTGGGCCAAAGCAGCACCTTTATCCTGCATCTGCTGGGACAGGTCATTTTGCGCAAAATCAAACGTTGACGCAGCTTTCAAAGCAGCAAAAACCAATTGGATCATCTCAACGATCTGCGCGCGGTGGGCCTCATTTGTGTCGGCATTGAAAAAGCCGATTTTTTCAGAAATCCCAGTCATCGCGGCGGTATCGTCTGCCATCCCAGCCTGCAGCAGACGGCGATACTGGGTGACAATCGACGGGTCAATGTCCCGCGCGGCACCGAAATCCAGCAGGATGATCTGGCCCGTTTCAGGATCATACTGATAATTCGCAAAATTCGGATCGGTTTGCATCGCGCCGAACTCAAACAGCTCTTTCAGGGTCAATTCAATCAGTTGCTCGGCCAACCTATCGCGCAACTCTTGCGGCGCGTGTTCGGCATCCTCAATCGGCGTGCCGGGCACAAAGGACATCGACAGGATCTGAGGCGTGCTCCAATCTGCATAGAGTTCTGGCACTTTGAAATGCGGCGTATCCTTCACCAACGCGCCAAACCGCGCAAGTTGCGCCCCTTCGCGGGCGTAATCCGTTTCGTCGTGCAGCTGCGCGCGCGCCTCATTCAAATAAGGAGCCAGCGCAAACCCTTTGGGCAACACCCCCGACATCCGCATCAACGCCCCGACATTGGCCACATCACTGTCGATACTTTTGGCAACGCCGGGATACTGGATCTTAATCGCCATATCGCGTCCGTCCTTCAACGTCGCGCGGTGCACTTGCCCGATTGAGGCCGCAGCGATGGGACGAACATTGAAACTTTTGAAAGACTTGAGCCAATCGTTGGACCATTCCGCCGTCAAGACCTGTTTAAGCTGCGCGGGCGGCATGATATGCGCATCGTCGCGCAACCGGGCCATGATCTGCGCCAATTCCGGGGGCAACACCTCGCCACTGTCCATGGACATCAACTGCCCAATTTTCATCGCAGCGCCCCGCATCTGTGCCAGTTGATCCGCGACCTTAGTGATATTGCCGGGCGTCAAAAGCAAATCGCGCATGCTGGGGCGCTGACCTTGACCCAGCTGCGCCAACCCATTCACTGCCATATTTCCGGCGATGCGCGCGGTCAGCCCGCCCAGTTTTCCAAATCGCTGGATCCGGTTGGATGGGACAGCCAGGGCGCGGGCAGTATCTGATGTGTGTTCCATCTGCTGGAAGTAAGTCCAAGCCCGCCAATGGCAATGCGTAGATGTCGATACCTGCGCGACCTTTCGCCCTGCTGGATTGTCAACTGGTCCGTCCCAGCTACTTCCACAATATGCATGTTAGCCCAATGAGTCGTCTGCTGAAACTTGTGTTTGGCACCTTTCGCGCGCCCCCCGGTCGCGGCCGGATTATGTTGGGGTTTGCCTATGGGCTGATATGCCATGCGATCTTTACCGCGGCCGTCATAGCAATGATTGTCGCTATGTTTTTCGGGATGAGCCGGAGTTTCGGAACCCTTCCGCCCCCTTGGGCCACACTCGCCAATATCGCGTTGATCGTACAATTCCCGCTGATGCATTCGATCCTGCTGACGCCAAAGTGGGGTAAACTTCTGTTAAGACTGGCGCCCCGCAGCCATGGACAAACCTTATCAACGACCACCTATGCGATTGTCGCGTCGTTACAATTGTTGGCATTATTCACACTGTGGACCCCAAGTGGGATCATTTGGTGGCAGGCAGAGGGCGCTGCATTTGCGGTCATGTGTTGCCTTTATGGATCCGCTTGGGCTTTGTTGATCAAAGCCAGTTACGATGCAGGCGCTGAGGTGCAATCGGGTGCGTTGGGTTGGATGTCGCTTGTGCAAAACATCAAGCCCGTCTTTCCCGATATGCCAACCACCGGTCTGTTCGCGTGGATACGCCAGCCAATTTACGTGTCTTTTGCGCTGACATTATGGACCGTGCCTGTTTGGACCCCCGATCAATTGCTGCTGGCTGTATGTTTGACTACCTATTGTTTGGCGGCCCCCAAGTTGAAAGAGCGTCGCTTTGAACAACGCTATGGTGCACGCTTTGTGCAATATCGCGACGTGACGCCTTATGCTGTGCCGAAAATACCATGGTCGGGCAAACCAAAGGCGCGTTAACGCAGTTTAGACCAGAAAGACGTTTTTCGGTCATGGCGCGCCCGCAATTCCTGCGCATATTCAGTATGCGAGGCGAACGGACCATAGTCTTCAATCTCTGCATCCAACATTTCGCAGTCGGCAAAGTGGTTGGCGGCATGCCCATAGCGCGAAGAAATTCCTCGACCCAACGCATAATCAATCATAGCACGCCACAGAAGTACTGCTGCGCGCGGGTATTTGGACCTGAGCGCATCCGCCGCCGGGGATAGGATGAAATACAAATTCCCATTGATTTCGTCCGCGCGCGTTTCGACCAAGTTAGCCGCCCCGTGAAGATCAGGCCAATCGCGCAAGAACCGTAACGCACCGGTGAATTCCGGATAGCTCAATGCATGCACTTTCGCGCGATCCTCGGCCTCAATATCTTCAAAATCTGGGAGCTGTTTCAAATAGGCCCGCAGCAGCTCAGGGCGAAGCGTTCTGCAAAAGCACGACCATCTATGCGTTTGCGCGTCCTCGGATCGCCCCAACGTCGTCAGAGTTAAAATATAAGCGTCATCCCAAGCCTCTTGCCCCAAATTGGACCCTTCATGATCCACATTGGACAAAAGATCCAAAGCTTCATCTGCCCGGTCTTGATCCAAGTAAAGTGTCGCCACCTCGGCAGCGATATCCTTTCGCTGCAAATCAGTTTCCGCATATTGCGCGATATACGCGTCCGCATCCCCCGCCGCAGCCGCAATTTCCTGCAAGCAGGATTTTACAAAACGCGCCTTGCGTGCCTCGGCATAGTTTTCCCCACCGCGCAATTGACGCAGAAATTCTATGGCATCATGATCCTCAGAGTCAGATTCGATCGGAGCATCTGCATAGGCCTGAACATGCGCGGTTAACCGCGACAGCCCGGACGGGCCCAAAATGGTTGCAAGCTCTGTGATAATCCCGTCCCATTCGCCATAGCCATTGTCGGAAACTGCGATCCACACACGATCCGCCAAAGCTTCGGGGTCCAGATCCGCACGCAGGGCAATTTCCGCGATCGTTTGGAGGGCATCCCGAAACACATCGCCCACGTCGCCGCGACTGTCATCAACGCGCTCATAGACCGAAGGCGCGATATCGATGAACTGCCAAAGAAGGTCAAAGGCAATGCCCGGACTGTCCGGTGCGACGCGCTCGACAATCATCGTGACTTGGGTATTAAGATCCGCAATCAAAGCTTTGCGCTTGCGCCATCCGACGAAACTCTTGGATTTGCGCAATGTCGCCAACCGCTTACGTATGTCATGTGCCAACTCGGCCGGACCCAAGTTATGACTAAGCTCTAGCCGCAGCCGACGTTTGATATCTGCGCTGCCCGTGCTGACCTCCATCAATAGGTCTGCCAAACGCGCTGCACCAAGGGCTTCTAGATTGATTTTGTTAAGTGTTTTTTTCGACATCGCGGTAATGTGCCAGCCTGTTCACTCAATGAAAAGCTGATTTATTTCAGGCCGAGATCTTCTTAGAGTATTTAGGCCCTACAATGAAAATACCTGCCAGCCGGGCCAAACGGGCGTCGGAAGCTGTTCAAATTGCGGTTTGGTAAATAAAAACCCGAGCATGAATTGAACACCAAATGTTTGTTACACATCACATTCTTGCTCTGCCTTAATCCCTTCGCGCATGGGTATGGTCCCCAAATCATGCAGCATGCTCAATGATTTTTGCGAAATGAGCTGTTTGCGCTCATGCCGATCAATACCGCTGGTCAAGGTCGTATCAATATTCACATAGTCAGGGATAAAATCAGCTTGCACACGTATCCCAGAATACCCGGCCCCGAAATAATCAAATACCGTGCGGAACTTTATGTCCCGGCCAAGCCCTGATCCAAAAGCAGCGGCACACGGCTTTGTTGATGGCGTGGATGCCCCGACCAACCGGCATCGTAATGTGCCCCTGTGTTGTTTCAGAAAGCATCACTCAAACGGGAGAGCATCCATGTCAGACGTCACCATGATCGGCATAGACCTTGCAAAGAGAGGTGGTCGCGGAAATTTGGGCCAGCGGCTAGGGTGGATCGCATGAAGAAAGTGACGATCCAAAATGAAGAAACGAAAGAACCACTCGTCCCGCTGCCCGGCAGTGGTTTGTTTGCAACCCATGAGTATCCGTATTGGTCAAGCGGGATTTTCAGCCCATTTTCGGCCATCGCGCAGCAATGCATTTGCCATGACTATGAGCTTGCGCAGTCAGGAGGATCAGGAAAGGCCCCGTTTGGGCGTTTTCCCGACGAACGCTGTGATGGCGAGCTTCTTGCACTTTCCTGTCGATACCAGCTGCTCATATTTGCCCTTT
>JBGCEM010000213.1:0-3407 GCA_045106335.1 Paracoccaceae bacterium
CCGCAAGCGTCTGATGGGACACGTATCTTTGCGTCCCCATTGGCGCGAAGGATAGCGGCTGGGAAAGGGTTGGATCTGGCGACGATCAAAGGCTCCGGCCCGCATGGTCGGATCGTTAAGGCCGATGTTGAGGACGCAAGCGCCACGGCACCAGCCCCGCAAGCAACAGAGGCAGCACCTGCACCGAAGGCAGCCGTGCCCAGCGGCCCTGCCGCCGACGCGGTCATTGCCATGTATCAGGGGCGCGACTACGAAGAGATCAGCCTGAACGGGATGCGCAAGACTATCGCCGCGCGGTTGACCGAAGCCAAGCAATCTATCCCGCATTTCTACCTGCGGCGTGATATTGAGCTGGACGCCTTGCTGGCATTCCGCGGGCAGTTAAACAAGCAGCTTGAGGCACGCGGTGTCAAACTGTCAGTGAACGATTTCATCATCAAAGCCTGTGCTCTGGCGCTTCAGTCTGTGCCGGACGCAAATGCGGTTTGGGCAGGTGACAGGATGTTGAAACTAAAGCCTTCCGACGTTGCCGTTGCCGTGGCCATCGAAGGCGGTCTGTTCACGCCCGTGCTAAAGGATGCCGAGATGAAATCACTGTCGGCCCTATCCGCAGAGATGAAAGATCTTGCGGGACGCGCGCGCGACCGGAAGCTTGCCCCGCATGAATATCAAGGTGGTAGCTTTGCGATCTCGAACCTCGGGATGTTTGGGATCGACAATTTCGATGCGGTCATAAACCCACCACATGGCGCAATTTTAGCCGTCGGCGCTGGGGTTAAGAAACCTGTTGTGGGCAAAGATGGCGAACTGGCTGTAGCGACGGTTATGTCGGTTACTCTGTCGGTGGATCACCGGGTCATCGACGGAACTCTTGGCGCGCAACTGCTGACCGCGATAAAAGACAATTTGGAAAACCCGATGACAATGCTTGCCTAGGCAAACACTGCATTATGAACAACAAAAAAGCCGGGGCCATTTGGCTCCGGCTTTTTGAATTAGCAGGACTTGGTCGTTTAGCGTTAGTTTTGCGGACCCAACATATGGTTCATCGAAACCGATGGCTGGTCACAACCAGCCTCTCCGACGATACGCGCTGGAATGCCCGCAACGGTTTTGCATTCGGGCACCTCTTCCAGAACGACAGAACCCGCAGCAATCCGACTACAATCGCCGACTTTGATATTCCCAAGAACCTTGGCCCCTGCTCCGATCAAGACGCCATTGCCAATCTTAGGATGGCGGTCCTCTTCCTCTTTGCCGGTGCCGCCCAAAGTCACAGAATGCAACATCGATACATTGTCGCCTACCACTGCTGTCTCACCGATGACAATAGAATGGGCATGATCGATCATGATCCCTTTGCCAATTCGCGCAGCCGGATGGATATCGACGCCAAAAATTTCTGAAACACGCATCTGAACGAAATACGCGAGGTCGCGATGCCCCGTCGTCCACAGATGATGGCCGACCCTATAGGCTTGAATTGCCTGATACCCTTTGAAGTAGACGATCGGCTGCAACAGACGATGGCAGGCCGGATCACGTTCGTAGATCGCCACGAGATCCGCACGCGACGCTTCAACAAGCCGTGGATCAGCGATATAGGCGTCTTCGACAATTTCGCGCACCACAACCATCGACATCTCATTCGACGCTAGCTTGGCCGCAATACGATAAGAGAGAGCTTTCTCGATGTTTTTGTGGTGCAGGATGCAGGCATGAAGAAACCCCCCGATCAAGGGTTCATCCAGCGCCGCTTGACGTGCTTCAGCTGAGATCTGGTCCCAGACCGGATCAATCGGGGATATTTTGGGATTGGGTGTCGCCATCACAATGATCCTTTCACGGTCAATGTACGTCATTTGAGGACATAATCCAAATGCAACGTTGTGATGGCTGTTATTCCAATCCGGAATGGCTTTTGCAAGTGGTGGCCGGGAGATTGCTATCCGGACACTTCGAGAGTCGCAGCAAGCCCTGGTCCGTATGCTGCGGATATCTGGCAAACGCGCAGCTCGAAACTGCCAGTCAGCCCATCTGATGCTTGCTCTGACAGAGGATATATCCATTGTGGTTGCGATACGATCACCTCGCGCAGGACTTCTTCGTCTTTTATTGCCTGAACCAAATAGCTTTCGCTTTCCTCGCCCAATGGAACCTCCGGCGTATCCCAGCCGTCGCCATCAATACGTGTGCGCCGGACCCATTCACACTCCAGACCACCTGAGGGGTTTCGGAGCGCTGAAAGATGCGCCGGTGAATAGGGGCGCAACCCGTTCCCATCAAACGCATCTGTGCGCTCGATATATGAGGGGTCGTTGACCGCGCGCCGTGCCGGACCGATCCGGTAGGTTTGCGACACACGTCGCAGGTTTCGGGCGACGTCGATTTGTTCCGGTAACCCATTCAGCAAAACAAACCAGGATCCTTCCGGCCAGACATCAGGCATCAGAGCGTCCGTACCCAATTGCCCCCGGAGCCGATGCGTTAATCTGAAAGTATCTTGATCGACGAGATCTGCGTGCCCGAATTGAAAAACCTCCCAGGCACCGGTACTGCCATCTCCGATTGCAGCCAGATTAGCCCCCGAGAAAAGGGCAGTCTCGTCAACCGAGCTGAGCGCGCCACTAAGCAACTTGACGTCCAGACCGGCGCCGCCGTCAAATCGGCCAGACGGCGACCTGTGTAAAGGCGATTGCGTCTGTCCTATGACAGATCGGGCCGATATCACATTCAAAAGCTGGTAATCACTTTCGCTAGGGGATTGGAAGACGGCCACCGATCCTGGCCATGGCTGTGCGGTCGCTGCTATATATGGGGCATAGGGCGCTTCGTCGCCAGTGATGAGCGGCAAATCGAGGAAAAACGATAGCACTGGCACTGGGGGTACAAATGCGCGCGGACTCTCGACTTCATCGGTCAGGTCAGATGGCACATAAATCTCTGGATCGATCCGCACTGCCTCTGCAACTTGCAAGGCGCCTTGTTCGACGCGATCGATCCGATAAAGCGCTTGGCCTTCTTGCTGTTCACCATCCAAGGAGACCACATCCCCTGCCCCCAGCGAAAGCATCGACGGCGGCAAAGCGAACCTGATCGTGTCTCGACCAATGCGCGCCTCCGTCAACCACCGTTCAACTACCTGGCGTCCCTCTACACGGGTCAGGGCCAGAGGGATTTCGGATGTCGCGACAGAATGGGTCTTTTCATCTGCCAGTACGGCTTCTTCGGCCAAGGCATCAAAAGCGGCATCGGCTTGCACAAAACGCAACCGCACCCGGCCCGACACTTCAGCTTCGGCCCGACGCATTTGTTCGACGCTGGCGTCCAAATCCGTAGAAAGCGCCAGACGCGTCCGGTTCAATTCTACCGCACCCTGTCCGTTGCGCATTTTGAAAATCAGCGTG
>JBGCEM010000214.1:0-6648 GCA_045106335.1 Paracoccaceae bacterium
GTGCTGGCATGCAAATCCGCAATCACCGCGATCTTCATAGCGGGTGCCGCGCCCCGCGTGTCTACGTGATACTGCGTGATGCGAACGGGTCTGGCCAAAACTTAAAACTCAATACCCTTCTGCGCCTTCACACCGTCGCGGAACGGGTGCTTGATCAGCGTCATTTCGGTGACCAAATCGGCGGCCTCGATCAACTCGGGCTTGGCATTGCGCCCTGTCAGCACCACATGGGTCATCGCGGGCTTTTGGTGCAGTAAGAAATCGACCACTTCGTCGATATCCAGATAATCATAACGCAGGGCGATGTTAATCTCGTCCAGCAGCACGAATTGAATATCCGGGTCTAAGATCTGTTCCTGCGCGATCTTCCAACCGTTCTGAGCCGCCGCAATATCACGCTCTTTGTCTTGCGTTTCCCAAGTAAAGCCCTCGCCGGACACGAAAAACCGACACTCATCCGCGAATCGCGTGCGCAAAAACGTCTTTTCGCCGGTTTCCCAATTGCCTTTGATGAATTGCACCACAGAACACGGCATCCCATGAGAAATACATCGCATAATCATCCCAAACCCGGACGACGATTTCCCCTTGCCCGGCCCGGTATGCACCATGATCAGACCTTTTTCCTCGGTCTTGGTTTCCATCATCTTATCCCGCGCCGCTTTGATTTTGCGCATCTTTTCGGCGTGGCGGGCATTGTCGTCCGAGGTCTGATCGCTCATGGCGGGGTCCTTCCAGCTGCATTGCCTGCTGATCTGCACTGTATCTTGGCAAAAGGTCAATCTCTTGGGGCGCATTGACACCCGCCCCGACCCTGCCCATTAACGAAACAGATGGTTGCCCGGGTCTGTTCGGGCACAAAAGGGAACGCGGTGAAACCCCGCGGCTGCCCCCGCAACTGTAAGCGGTGAGCGATCTTGCACCACGCCACTGGGCCAAAAGCCCGGGAAGGCGCAGCGATTGCCCTGACCCGCGAAGCCAGGAGACCTGCCATCACACGAAACATCAAACGCCCGGGCGGGGTGCCCCGGAGGAGGACACTATGACGACCACACCTACTCAATTGCTGGTGTGCATCAAATGCAAACGCGGCACCGAGGTGACCGAGGACGGCGAACGCCCCGGACAAGCGATGTATGATGCACTTGAAGCACGCGGCCTGCCTGACGGCGTGACACTAAAGGCTGTCGAGTGCATGCAAAACTGCGACTCGGGCTGTTCGGTGGCCATGCGCGGGGGGCCGCAAAAATGGACCTATCTTTACGGAAATCTGCACGAAGCGTCGCATCCAGACATGTTGCTGCAAGGTGTTGCCTTGTATCACGACACCAAGGACGGGCTGATCCCCTGGCGCACGCGACCAGAACATTTCAAACGCAACTGCATTGCGCGCATCCCGCCGCTGGAGGAAACACATGACTGATCTTGCAAAACTGCCCGTCACAGTGGTCACAGGCTTTCTGGGCTCGGGCAAAACCACGTTGATTTCACATTTGTTGCAAAACCCTGGCGGTAAGCGCCTGGCGGTGGTGGTCAATGAATTTGGCGATGTGGGCGTTGACGGCGATATCCTGAAAACCTGCGCGATTCCGAATTGCCCGGCCGAAAATATTATGGAACTCGCCAATGGCTGCATTTGCTGCACTGTGGCCGATGATTTCATCCCCACGATCGAAGCCTTGATGGCGCTGGATCCGCGACCCGAACATATTCTGATCGAAACGTCAGGGTTGGCGCTGCCAAAACCCTTGCTGAAAGCCTTTGACTGGCCCGATATCCGCTCGAAAATCACCGTTGATGGGGTGATTGCGCTGGCCGATGCCGAGGCTGTGGCCGCCGGGCGGTTTGCCCCAGATGTGGCAGCCGTTGATGCCCAGCGCGCCGCCGATGACAGTCTGGATCATGAAACACCCCTGTCCGAGGTGTTTGAGGATCAGATTTCTTGCGCCGATATCATTTTGCTGACCAAGCCTGATTTGGCCGGTTCGGACGGGGTCGCCAAAGCCAAAGCGATGATCGCCGCCCATGCCCCGCGCCCGCTGCCCGTTGTTGAAGTTGCCGAAGGTCAGGTCGATCCGCGCGTGATCTTGGGACTTGAGGCCGCTGCCGAAGATGACATGGACGCACGTCCCTCGCATCACGATGGCCATGATGATCACGAACATGATGATTTTGACAGCATCGTCGTGGATATCCCCGAAGTCCAAGACCCAGCCGAACTGGTCGCGCAGATCGAGGCCCTGGCCAATTCGCAAAATGTGCTGCGGGTCAAAGGATATGCCTCGGTTGCGGGCAAGCCGATGCGTCTTTTGGTTCAAGCCGTTGGCGCGCGGGTACGGCACCAATATGACCGCCCTTGGGGCGCGGACGAACCACGCATCGGGCGCTTGGTTGTGATTGGTGAGCATCATGATATCGCGCGGGACCCGATTACGGCTGTGTTGTCGCCAACGCAGGCCGCAGCCGAGTAATCCCATGCATGTCGTCTTTCGCGAAAGCCATGGGTTGGATGAAACCGACACCCCCACAGATCTGGGCCAAACGCCTGGGGATCTGGTGGTGCTGTCGCTATCGGATTCCGATCTTGGTGCCTTTGCGGCGGGCTGGCATCGCGGCGGTGGGGCGGACAAGCTTCCGTCCTTACGTCTGGCCAACATTGGTGCGCTGAAACATCCGCTGTCGGTCGATACCTATGTGGACCAAACCCTTACAGGCGCCAAAGGCATCCTGATCCGGCTGATCGGCGGCGTGCCCTATTGGCCCTATGGGTTGCAGCAAATCGAAGCCCATGCCCGCGCCCATGGGATCGCCCTGGCGGTTTTACCAGCAGATGGGCGACAAGATACGCGGCTGGATGAGATTTCGACCCTGCCCGTCTCGACCCTGCGCCGATTGCAACATCTGTGCGACACAGGCGGGGCCGTAGCAGCCCAAGCGGCTTTGGCACAAATGGCGATTGCATCGGGGCTGTATGCCGGGCCTGTGAAGGGGGCCAAAACCCTGCCGCGTGTTGGGGGGTGGACGCCTGAGGCGGGAGTGGCCTGCCCGGTCTTGGCCAATACACACACGCGCCCCTTGGCTGTCATTACGTTTTATCGCTCTTACCTTGTGGCCGCAGATTTGGCCCCTATCACAGCAATGTTCAACGCGCTGCGCACCCAAGGATTTGATGTGATGGGCCTGTTCGCGCCCTCATTGAAAGCCCCCGGTGCCGCCGAATGGTTAACCCGCCAAATTCGCCATCTGGCCCCGAAGGTGATCATCAATGCGACGTCATTTTCCGGCAAAGGCGCAAACGGTGCCTCGCCCTTGGACAGTGCGCAATGTCCTGTGTTCCAAATCGCGCTGGCCACGTCCACGTCCGAAGCCTGGGCAGACTCCGAGCGCGGCCTGTCCCCGGCCGACCTTGCCATGCATGTGGTCTTACCCGAGGTGGATGGCCGCCTGTTCGCGGGGGCTGTGTCCTTCAAAGAACCCCAAGCCCGTGACGCAGATCTGCAATTTGCGTGTTATCGCCACACGCCGAACCCAAAGCTGATCCAGGCTGCCGCGCAGAAAATCAAAGCCTGGGTTGATCTGTCCTGCACCCCTGCCCCGACGCGTCGCTTGGCTTTGGTGCTATCCACCTATCCCGGACGTGATTGGAACTTGGCCCATGCGGTGGGGTTGGATGCGATTGCCTCAGGGGCTGCGATCCTGCAGGATTTGGCGGCGGCGGGATATGATGCGCCGGGCAATTTGACCGGCGAAGACCTGCAAGAGGCTCAGATCCTGTGGCCTTTAAGCGATTACACACAGGCCTTGTCCCAACTGCCCCAATCGTTGCACGAAGATCTCTACACCGCGTGGGGCGATCCGCAGCAAGACGCCGCCTGCGTAAACGACGCCCTGCGCCTGCCGATCCTGAAGCGCGGTCAAACATGGGTTGCGCTGCAGCCCGAACGCGGCAATCTTGCCCTACGCGAGGACGAATACCACGATCTGGCCCGGGTGCCGTGCCACGCTTATGTGGCGTTTTATCTCTGGATGCAGCAACACTGTGACGCGCTGGTGCATATCGGGGCCCATGGCACGCTGGAATGGTTGCCCGGCAAATCCGTAGCTCTGTCCGAAGCGTGCTGGCCGGATGTGCTGACCGGTGCACTGCCAGTGATTTACCCCTTTATTGTCAATGATCCCGGCGAAGCGGCGCAGGCCAAACGTCGCATTGGCGCTGTGACTTTGGGCCATGTCCCGCCGCCCTTGAAGGCCAGCAAAACGCCAGACCGTTTGGTGCGCTTGGAATCGCTGCTGGATGAGTTTTCCAATGCCGATGGTTTGGATCCCCGCCGCCGCGACCGCCTTCAGGACGACATTCGCTCTGAGGCGCAAGCCCTTGGTGTTGAACATGATTTGGGGCTGGACCGCGCCAGCTGTAGTGCCGAAGCGATTACCCGGATCGATCGGTTTGTGTGTGACATCAAAGACAGCCAGTTCGGCGATGGGCTTCATATCTGGGGCCGCACACCGCAGCTGCATGATACCTTTGATGTGGCACGCGCCGCCGCTGCAGAACAGCAAGCGCTGCTGGATGCGCTGGATGGCAAACGGATCGCGGCCGGACCTTCGGGGTCACCCTATCGCGGGCGCAATGACGTGCTGCCCACTGGGCGTAACCTTTACACAACCGATCCGCGTTCTGTGCCGACCCGCGCGGCCTACACAATGGGGCAAAGCCTGGCAGATGAATTGGTGCGCCGTCACCTGCAAGACCACGGCGATTGGCCGCGCGCGCTGATCGTTGATCTTTGGGGCTCGGCCACCATGCGCACAGCCGGTGAGGAATTCGCGATGGCGCTGGCGCTGTTGGGTGTGCGCCCCGTGTGGGATCCGGGATCGGAACGGGTGTCGGGTATTGAGATCATCCCGATCACTGAACTCAATCGCCCTCGGCTGGATGTCACGTTGCGCATTTCGGGGCTTTTCCGCGATGTTTTCCCCACGCTCTCAACGCTTTATTCCCAAGCGATCCGCGCCCTGTCCAACCGCGATGAGGCCCCGGACTGGAACCCCTTTGCCGGGCGCGCCGATCTTTCGCACACCGCGCGTGTCTATGGCCCCGCCCCGGGCAGCTTTGGCATCAACATGGGCGCGCAATTGGGCGATTATTCAAGGGAAGCAAAACAGGCCGCAGGTGAAGCCTGGTTAGCAGCCGCATCCTGGGCCTATGACGGGGACAACGCCACACAAGACAGCGCCGGGATCCGTGCGCGTGTGGCGGCCACCGACGGCTTTGTGCACCTGCAAGATCTGCCCGAAACTGACCTGCTTTTAGCCCATGATTATGCCACGCACGAGGCCGGATTTGCTGCAGCGCAAGCCGTTACAGGCGGTCAGGCGGCGCTTTATCATCTGGACATGACCAATCCCGACCAGCCCCGCGCCCGCGCCCTTGGCGAAGAACTTGCCCGCGTTGTTCAGGCCCGTGCGGCCAATCCAGATTGGATCGCTGGCATGCGCCGCCACGGGTTCCGGGGTGCAGCCGAAATCGCGGCGACATTGGAAAATATGGCCGCCTTCGCGCAGCTCGCCGATGTGGTGCCCTCGCATCTGTTTGATCTTTATTACGAGGCGACCTTGGACCAAGACGATGTGGTTGCATTTCTGCAAGACGCGAACCCTGACGCATTGGTCGCCATGCGCGATCGGTTCGGCGCACTCCACGCAGCCGGGTTATGGCAATCTCGGCGCAATTCGATCCGCGCTGCCCTTGAGGCCGCAGAATGAGCGCCCCCCAAGTCAAAGGCTGGTGCCCCAGCGCCATTCGCCCCATGATGTCGGGCGACGGATTGGTCGTGCGTGTCAAACCTGCCCTAGGTCACCTGAGCCGCGCGCAAGTCTTGGGCCTGTGTGATCTGGCACACACCTCCGGGTCCGGATTGATCGACGTGACGAGCCGTGCAAACCTGCAACTGCGCGGCGTGCGCGAACACAGTGCTGCGCTGCAAGGATTGTATGATTTGGGCCTTTTGGATCCGAACCCGGACGCCGACGCGCAAATCATGTGCATGACCACCCCGTTTTGGACCACTGGCGACCTTAGCACGCGGTTAATCCAAAACCTGCGCGCCACATTGCACCAACTACCTGATCTGCCTGCCAAAATGGGCATTGCACTTGACACAGGACCTGGGGCCGTCTTGCAAGATGTCTCGGCGGATTGGCGGTTTGAGCTAAGCGCCTCTGGTCGTCTTATCCTGCGGGCCGATGGGGCGCCGCGCGGGTTTGAGGTTTCCGAAGCCACCGCCATGGACAGGCTTGCCGAATTTATCGCGTGGTTTTGCGACACGGGCGGGCGCGCGGCAGGGCGCATGCACCGTCATCTGCGCATCACCCCTTTGCCGCCGCATTTCCAAACCACACCGCCGCGCCCGCAAAGCGATCTGCCACGGCCCGGGGACGGCACCTATGCGGTGCCTTTTGGCAGCACACAAGCTCAGGATCTGGCCGATCTGATGGATCAAAGCCAAGCAAGCGGTCTGCGCATCACCCCCTGGCGGATGATTATGCTGGAAGACGCCAAACCCTGTATTCACCCCGCGTTTATATCAGACCCAATGCCGTAGGCGGACCAGCAATCGCAGTACTGCCCATTGCCCCGGCGGCGGC
>JBGCEM010000215.1:0-3571 GCA_045106335.1 Paracoccaceae bacterium
ATATTTATTATCAAATAGATTGCCCGTGTATCAACAATGTTAACACGCACTTGCCACACACCCATATCTTAGGTTCAAGATGAGGGGGAGCGTTGCGCGTGATTGTGAAAAAATGGGGGAACAGTGCCTGTGTTCGAATTCCTGCAGCGATCATGCAGGCGGCGAAGCTGTCGCTCGACACACCCGTCGACGTACGCGAAGAAAATGGACGTATCATCCTCGAGCCAGATCAATCGCCAGAGTTCTTGCTAGATGATTTGTTGGATGGCATCACTGGCGAAAACGCTCATGAAGCGATCAAGACGAGCGGACCTTTAGGCCAAGAAGCTCTTTGATATGGCCTACGTTCCAGAGGCCGGCGACATTGTCTGGCTGCAGTTCAATCTGCAAGCCGGACACCGCCCAGCACGTGTCTTGAGCCCAGCAAAGTACAACAAAATTGGCTTGATGCTTTGCTGTCCGATGACGACCAAGATAAAAGGTTACCCGTTCGAAGTGGTTATCCAAGGGTCGCAAACCAACGCGGCGCTTGCCGATCAGGTCAAAAGCCTTGATTTGAAAGTTAGAAAAGCAAAGCGGAAAGGCCAAGTTACCTCAACGGAGCTTGAAGAGGTGCGCGCTAAATCCGTGGCCTTGATCCGGGGTTGAGGCAGTTTTGCATCCTAAAGCATTATTATAAATAATAAAATAAGTACTTTCTGAAATTTCATGTAATCAGGGTTATGTGTAATATATAGCAATCATGACATCGGTATTGCGGTTTTCTGGAGCCATTTGCAAAAATCGTTTTCGCTCAAAGCATCAATTGCCAGAGTTGGCAACGACCTGTCCATCGGCGTCAGATGCATAGAACCCAACCCCACCGTTCAGCGAGAAATCAGCGCGCTTATCGACATCAAAACGGTCACATTGCCAAGGTCGCGCGCCACACCGCCGCCAAAGGCCCCGGCGCGCGCATCATACCCCAGAAAGGCTGTTTTTTCCGTGGCCGCCTCCGCTGTCGCAATTTGGCCAAACACCCGGTTTTCACCTATGTAATCGTCGAAACGATCCGGCAATAGCGTGAATGTCGCAGTGCGCGCACTGTGGGCAAGATCTTAGTAGGACTGGGGCGAGAAGTCAGCAAAGATCCGGTCTGTTTCGCTATTGGCCGCAGACGGTGCTTTCAATTGCTCTAGGAAGGTACCACCATAGAATTGGTCGTATCGCCAGTGCGTTTCACGCGCAGACCGTCCAACACGTTTTGATAGCCAGGTGGGCGCGTCAATTGATCCAGATCCGTCGATCCCAGTCCGACAAGGCGCCCCGTGGAGAGGTTCAACGCACCACCGTCGCTTGCATCGCTGGGGGTGTTGGCAAACATGCCTGTGATATGGCCCAGTTGAACATCAACAACTAGCGTTATGAGACCCAGCGCAAAGTTGCCCGCCTGGTAAGCCGGATCACTGACCAATTCGTTTAAGTTGAACACAGAGTTTCCTTGCAGGATCAGATCTGAGGCCACTGTGATGACGTCATATCCAACCCCAGCCGCTGCCATGCGATCGATCATTTCGATGTCAAGCGCCGAGCCATCCCCGAAGGTCGTGGTTGCCCCATTAAAGGCGATAATCCCTGCCGAGTTGCCAGGAGCCACAGTCGCAGGGCTGCCTGCGATGCTATTCCCAATATAGGTTGGCGCATCGATGGTGCCGTTGCCAATCAACCGACCTACGATTGTCGCCTGTTCGGCATCGACAAGGTCATGGGCCTCGGCCGCGGTTTGATAGTCGGATCCATCCCCCAGGTTTAAAATCCCGCCAGCGTTTACGTTCAGATGGTTGGTCCCCAAATTCGTCGCATCACCTGCACCAGTCCCCCCCAATGACAGCATGCTGTTCTCAATGATTTCGATGGTGTCGACATTGACCTCTGTATCGCCGCGCACCGTTGTGTCGGGGTTCGATACTTTCAAGGTCGTGCCCGGTGCGTCCAACGCGTTGCTGATATGGAAGCTGCCATCTTGGATAACAAGGCGATGGCCATAACTAGCAACTTCCGCATGATAGCAGTCAGCGCGACCTTTTTCTCTTTTCCAGCATTGATCAGCAGATTGTACTTTCTTGTCATGTCTGGGTTTACGCGTGTGGCCACAAGCGCCGGCACGTACAAAGCTTTGCGCAGTTGCGCCCGACCGCCTTGGATCCTTTCTTTTCTCTGCCATTTCCCCGAGCTTTGCGAGACCGGAGCCAGTCCAGCCAGGCTGGCGGCCTGTTTGATGTCCATGCCTCCAATCTCAGGCATGTCGATCAAAAGAGTTATGGCTGTAAGCTGACCAATACCCGATATGCTGGCAAGAATTGCGGCCTTCCGAGCGAACGTTGCATCAAGGTGGGACAAGGTGCGTAGGGCGTCATCAATCTGGTCAATGTCTTTGACTATCTGTCTAAATCGGCGCCTTAAGATCGTTTGAACAAAGCCGACAGATGCAGCCGCCAGTCGTGTGCGGTAATTGCAGGTGCGCAACAGCGCTTCTGAGACCGGGTTGTCGTTGCTGACCCTCCCCCTGCCCGGGGCCGACTATAGGACGCAGGGATGCCCAGTTTCCCCATGGTGGTTTTCATCGTCGCGCCCTTCCTTGGGCTGCCATTGTCTGCGTGCAAGACCAACGGACGCAGGGTGCAGCCCTCGGCCAATACGACCTGCCGGATCAGGGCAGCGGCCAGATCCGCGCTCTCGCGTTCATGCACCTCCCAGCCGACGATCTTCCGGCTGAAGATATCGACGATCAGGTAGAGGTAAAAGAACGTCCCCGCGACCGGCCCGGGCATCCGCTTCAGCACAGCCGCCTTGCGTTCTAGGGAGTATCCCAAATCATCATCCGATCCCGCCCACCTGAGAAATAGATGAAAAGTAGAGCCGCGGACAACTTCCCTGACACAGGGGGGGGTGTGCGTGCAGCGGTTTGAACTTTGATGAGAGCCCGCCTTGCCGCGAGCAACTGCCGCACATCATGCAATTCGGACGTCGCTGGCGTTTGCGGCGACAAATCGAAGACAGCGCCCATTTTAGCGAGCATGGCAGCGTCGACGCGATCCGTTTTGGCAGGCTTGCCGATCGCTTGTGCAAAGCGCCGCGCTTGTTTGGGATCAACTTTGGCAAATGGTGTCCGTCGTCATATAAAATGGGAGATCAGAGCGGTTTGAGCATTGGAGGCTCTGGCTCGTTTGTGTGATTGATTCTGCTGCCTGTTTTTGATGTTGCAAGCGGCGTTGTTATTAAGCGTCTGTTTGACCGGCTGGTGGGAACCGTCAACGGTGCAGACGATCTCAAGCTTTTCAGAAGCAGCCATTGCATTAGCCAATAAGATGGCATGACAAATCTGGGCGATGATGACCAAGACCGAAGACGACAAGGATCCGGCGTTGGCTGCGGTCGTCTGATATTCATGCCATAAAGCTAACGACGGTGTAACCGGGGATGCGAGAAGACGACGACCGCATGGGCAAAATGATCGAACAAGCCAGTATTGGAAAAACCAGTTGAAAACTACGAGCACGAAGCTCGCGGGTCAGATTTGGATCTAATATGC
>JBGCEM010000216.1:0-36492 GCA_045106335.1 Paracoccaceae bacterium
GATTGCATCGTCCTTAGTCCAGAAAACCTGGTCGATAATCTGTATTGGATGCCCGAAACATGCGCCTATAAATTGCTGCATACCGGCAAATCTTTGTTTGACTGGCATCCGTTGATTTCCGGAACTGCAGACAGTGTGCACCAGGCAGGCATCAGCGTCCAAGGCCAGACCGTCAGTGAATTCGACGTAGCGGACGAGGATTGGGAAGACCATATTATCGAGGAGCCGACCTAATGTTTTTCGCATCAGACAACGCAGGTCCGGTCCATCCCCAAATCCTGCAGGCCTTGGTTGACAGCAATGTGGGCTATGCAATGCCGTACGGGGCGGATCCGATTATGGAAACGGTGCGCTCAACCTTGCGCGCGATCTTTGAGGCCCCGGATGCTGTGATCTATTTGGTGGCTACGGGAACGGCGGCCAATGCGCTGGCTTTAGGCACGCTTAGCCAGCCCTGGCAGACGATCTTTTGTGCGCCCATGGCCCATATCCAAGAGGATGAATGCAATGCGCCCGAGTTTTATACGGGCGGCACGAAACTGACCTTGGTGCCCGGTGGCGATAAGATGGATCCCGACGCCTTGGCGCAAACAATTGCCAAAGAGGAAACACGCGGTGTGCATGGGGCGCAGCGTGGGCCAGTTTCGATCACCCAAGTGACCGAACGCGGCGGCGTCTACAGTCTTGATCAACTCAACGCCCTGTGCCGCGTGGCCAAGTCTTTTGACTGTCCTGTGCATCTGGACGGCGCGCGCTTTGCCAATGCACAAGCGGCTTTGGGCTGCAGCGCGGCTGAGATGACGTGGAAAGCTGGCGTTGATGTTGTCAGTTTTGGTGCCACCAAGAATGGGGCGATGGGCGTCGAGGCCGTTATTTTCTTTGACCCCAAACACGCTTGGGAATTCGAGCTGCGCCGCAAGCGGGGGGCGCATCTGTTCTCAAAGCACCGCTACCTATCCGCACAAATGCAGGGCTATTTGGATCAGGATCTGTGGCTGTGCTCGGCGCAGCAAGCCAATGCTGCCGCAGCCCGTCTGGCGTCAGGACTGCAGACGCGTGGCGCGACCTTGTTGCACCCTGCTGAGGCCAACATGATTTTCTGCAGCTTCCCGCGCGCAGTGCACCAACGTCTGCACGATGCAGGCGCCAAATATTACATTTGGGAAGGCAGCTTGGCGGGCGAGGATCCAGACGCGCCATTGTCCGCGCGATTGGTCTGTGATTGGTCCGTCACGGATGCTGCGATCGCGGAATTTCTGTCCTACGTCTAACGCGTCTTAGCGTGCCCGGCCCCATTTAAATCAGTCCCGTTTCAATCAACCCCGGTTTCAATCAGAGTCGATGGGCGATAGGTCCTGTAAGAAGCCGCGCCAGATGTTTGCCACCGCGCGGGGATGTGTGATCGGTGCCATATGCCCTGCCCCGGCGACCTCAACATTGCGTGCCCCAGAAATCCGGCGGGCCAGACCAGCATTGGTCGCTTTGGCCACAGATAAGCTTTGCGCCCCATGCATCAAAAGGGTCGGCACCTGCAGCGACTGTAGGCGCGCCAACATCCCGGCGTTATCCTTATACAAGAAGCCCGTGGTATCTGGCACCACATGCACTGCGCGAACCATCGCGTCGCGCAGCGGTTGCGCCATGTCTAACCAACGCGATTTACCTTCGCTCCACATGCGATTGAAGGCGCGCGCGCCTTGCTCGCGGTCCCCAGTTTGCATCGCCGCAAAAAACGGGGCGGCTTGCACATCGTGGTCTTCCATTGCGGCCGGGTCATCCAATGCCGCGACGTGAAAAAACACCGGTTCGAATAGTGTCAGCGAGCGCACCAGATCTGGTCGCTCAAGCCCTAAGCGCAAGGCAACAGCGCCGCCAAAGGAGTGCCCAATGATGTCCATTGGTTTATCTAAACAGGACAGGCTGGCCTGATAGACCGTATCCGCAAAACTGCTGCGCCCGTCCCAATCGGCGCTGCGCCCATGGCTGGGCATGTCCGGCGCGTGCAACGTCAAAGATCCATCATAAGCTTTCAACATCCCAGACCACGCGCCCGAAAACGCCATGGTACAATGCAACGCCAACACATCGCGCCCGCCCTGCCCTAAGGTGCTGACAAACGGCGTAAATCCCGCCTGAGCCCTCACAGCTTTCCCGCAAGATGCAGGTCCAGATCTTCGAGCTTATCCTGCCCCCAAAAGCGTTGGTCGTTATCAACGATGTAAAACGGCGCGCCAAACGCCCCCGCCGTGATGGCCTCTTCCAGGTTGGCCGCATAGGTCTCGGCTGAACTGAGCATCCCCCGATCCGCCAATTCCGGGTCAAACCCGGCCTCGCTGAGACAGGCGCGCACCACTTCATCTTGAGAAATGTCCTTGTCTTCCACCCAAACCGCCCGCGTGAACGCCTGCACTAAGACACCCATATCACCGCCCCCTGCCTTGGACGCCGCGATACAGGCATAACAGGATGGTGCCGGATTGGTTGGCCAAAAGGCAGGTTTCACAGTAAACGGCATGCCCAATTTTTTGGCCTGGCGCGGCATATCCTGCATTCTGTACGCTTGCCGATTGGGATGGCGGTCCTTGGGGGGCAAGCCACCTGTGCGTGCAAACAAGCCCATAATATCCAGTGGCTTATAGGTGATTGATGCCCCATGACGCGCTGCGATCTCTTCCATCCGCGTGCCTGCCATGTAGGTAAAGGGCGACAGTGTCGAGAAATAATAATCAATCTGGGCCATTTTGGCGTCCTTGTGCACGTGTTCAGCTTTGACGGACCCTAGAGGCGTGTTAAGCGAAGTCAACCTTAGCGAATCTGCCAGGTTCGCGCTGCCAAAGGGACCATTCATATGGCCAATGCTTCGACGCCGAAATTGATTTCGGGCAACGCCAACCTGCCGCTCGCAAAATCAATCGCCCGGCGCATGACCATGCTGCGGGGCACCAAAACTCAGCTGTGCGACACGCGGGTTGAGCGGTTTAATGATGGCGAAATCTTCGTCGAAGTGTTTGAGAACGTGCGCGGTGAGGATATGTTTATCCTGCAATCGACCTCAAACCCCGCCAATGACAATCTCATGGAATTGGTGATTATGGCGGATGCGCTGCGGCGCTCGTCGGCCAGTCGCATCACCGCTGTCATCCCTTATTTCGGATATGCCCGCCAAGACCGACGCACCAAAGCGCGCACGCCGATCACCGCCAAACTGGTCGCGAATATGCTTGTTGGGTCTGGAATAGAGCGTATTTTGACAATGGATCTGCACGCTGCACAAATTCAGGGCTTTTTTGATATCCCGGTGGACAACCTTTATGCATCGCCGGTCTTTGCCCTAGATATTATGACCGAATTCAAAGGCCGTATGGACGAACTGATGGTCGTGTCCCCAGATGTCGGCGGCGTGGCACGCGCGCGCGAGCTGGCGAAACGAATCAATTCGCCCTTGTCCATCGTGGACAAGCGCCGCGAGAAACCCGGAGAGATCGCCGAAATGACGGTGATCGGCGACGTCAAAGACAAAACTTGCCTCATTGTAGATGATATTTGCGATACAGCTGGGACATTGTGTAAGGCCGCAGAAGTTTTGCTGAAGAACGGCGCCAAAGAGGTCCATTCTTATATCACGCACGGCGTCATGTCCGGCCCTGCGGTCGAACGCGTGACAAACTCGGTCATGAAATCACTTGTCTTGACTGACACGATTCAACCAACGGAACCAATTCTTAAGGCCGATAATATCCGGATCGTGCCCACGGCCCCCATCTTTACCCAAGCGATTTTGAATATCTGGAACGGAACGTCGGTCAGCTCGCTTTTTGACGCAGAAACATTAAGTCCGATTTACGACGGGCTCTACGCAGCAGAGTAAGATATAAATTTCAATGCCTTAGAGGACGCCTGGCGGTTTCAACTAGGGTCTGACAAAATCCAATCATCCGAGTGGTCAAGCTCGCCAAACGCAATCCAACTGGCCCGCGCCCGTGCAACCCGCGTGTCCCCCCATGTCCGAAACACGATATTGCACCCGCTTGATGTTATGTTTTCCGCTGACACTTCAGCGCGACTGACTGTCTTGTTGTCCATATCCCACATGCTTAACGTGACATGAACAACAGGCGCGTGTCTGAATTTCTCGGAAAATACGACGGCTCGGGCACGCTCGCGCTGCCCCCGTCCAGTCCACATTTCGCCACCGTTTTGAAAATCCGAGAACAGCGACAGATCGCCTTGATCTATCCCGATCAAATGGTTGCGCAATCTCTTCATTGAAAATTGCCATAATTGAAAGGTTGGGATTTTGACTGCATGCCTTCCTGTTGCCTCAAAAAAAAAGGCCCCGCAAGAGTGCAAGGCCTTTTCTACTATAGGTGTGCTGCGCGGTTCAGATCCCGGCAGCGACCTTCAACGCTTCCAAGTCAGACACCTGCTTATCGGCGACGTCCTTGGCATTGCCTTCGGCTTTGCTTGCGGCCTCGCGTGCACTGTCCAACAGAGCGTCAATCATACCCGCATCGGCTTCAGACGTTGGGACTGCCATTTCTGCCAAGACCGTGACGCCCGCCGCATTGATTTCGGCAAATCCACCCGTGACGATATAATCCGCCGTCTGCGCGCCTTCGACCTTTAAGACGCCGGGGCGCAATGTTGAAATGACCGGGGCGTGATCCGCCATAACGGTCAGATCGCCTTCGGCCCCAGGGATCAACACCGAAGTGGCCTCAAACGAGGCCAAACGGCGTTCTGGGCTGACAAGGTCAAACTGCATGCCTTACTCCTTACGCCGCGTCTGCGGCCATTTTCTCGGCTTTGGCTTTCACGTCGTCGATGCCGCCAACCATATAGAAAGCACCTTCGGGCAAGTGATCGTAGTCGCCTGCAACAACGGCCTTAAACGACGCAATCGTGTCTTCCAGCGGCACCTGAACACCGTCAGAGCCAGTGAACACTTTCGCCACGTCGAACGGTTGGGACAGGAAACGTTCCAATTTACGCGCACGTGCCACGGCCAGTTTGTCCTCTTCGGACAGTTCGTCCATGCCAAGGATCGCGATGATGTCCTGAAGCGACTTATAGCGCTGCAAAACCTGCTGGACGTCCGTGGCAACTTTGTAGTGCTCTTCACCGATGATCAGCGGGTCCAGCAAACGCGAGGTCGACCCAAGCGGGTCCACAGCCGGATAGATGCCTTTTTCCGAAATCGCACGGTCAAGAACGGTTGTCGCATCCAAGTGCGCAAACGATGTCGCAGGTGCGGGGTCAGTCAAGTCATCCGCAGGCACATAGACGGCCTGAACCGACGTAATCGAACCCGATTTGGTGGACGAAATCCGTTCCTGCATTGCGCCCATATCTGTCGCCAGTGTTGGCTGATACCCCACAGCGGACGGAATACGGCCCAGCAAAGCGGACACTTCGGAACCCGCCTGCGTAAAGCGGAAGATGTTGTCCACAAAGAACAAAACGTCCGACCCTGTATCATCGCGGAACTGTTCCGCCAACGACAGACCTGTCAAAGCGATCCGCATCCGCGCGCCCGGAGGTTCGTTCATCTGGCCGTAAACCAGCGCAATTTTTGAGTCAGGCAGATTGTCAGGGACAATAACGCCAGATTCGATCATCTCGTGGTAAAGGTCGTTCCCTTCACGGGTCCGCTCACCCACACCCGCGAACACGGACACGCCCGAGTGCACTTTGGCGATGTTGTTGATCAGCTCCATGATCAAAACGGTTTTACCAACGCCAGCACCGCCGAACAGACCAATTTTACCACCCTTGGTGTAGGGGGCCAAAAGGTCGATCACTTTGATGCCTGTCACTAGGATTTCCGTGTCTGTCGACTGATCCTCGAATTTCGGCGCATCGCCGTGGATCGAGCGACGCTCTTTGGCGTCAACTGGCCCCTGTTCGTCAACCGGATCACCGGTCACATTCATGATGCGGCCCAATGTTCCGTTGCCCACGGGAACCGAAATCGGTGCACCTTGGTCCATCACGTCTTGTCCGCGTACCAAACCTTCGGTGGCGTCCATCGCGATGGCCCGCACTGTGTTTTCCCCAAGGTGTTGCGCCACTTCCAACACCAGCTTTTTGCCGTTGTTGTCTGTTTCAAGCGCGTTCAGAATTTCTGGCAGCGCATCGTCGAATTGCACGTCGACGACGGCCCCGATGATCTGCGAGATTTTGCCTTTTGCATTGGCCATTGTTTCGTCTCTCCGGTCTTTACAGCGCTTCCGCGCCGGAAATAATTTCGATCAGTTCGTTGGTAATCACGGCCTGACGCGAACGGTTATATTGGATGGTCAGCTTGTCGATCATGTCGCCTGCATTGCGGGTCGCATTGTCCATCGCGGACATCCGCGCGCCTTGTTCAGACGCCCCGTTTTCCAGCAGCCCCGAAAAGATCGCCGTTGCAACACCACGGGGCAGCAGATCGGCCAAAATGGCCTCTTCGCTAGGTTCGTAGTCATAGACGACTTGATCTGTATCGGCGGTGTCATCCTCGGGGGACTCAAAGGCCGCTGGGATAATTTGCTGAGCTGTTGGGATTTGGCTGACCACATTGACGAACTTCGAATAAAAGATCGTCGCCACGTCAAATTCACCCCCGTCAAAGCGGTCCAACACGTCTTGGGCAATGCCTTGTGCATTCCCATACCCAAGCGTTTTGACGTCGCTCAGATCCACGTGGCCGACAAAATAATCCGACAGGTCACGCTTAATCGCGTCCCGGCCCTTTTTGCCGACTGTCAGAACTTTGACTGTCTTTCCAGCTGCTTGCAGATCTTGCGCATGGGCACGGGCCAGTTTGGCGATGTTCGAGTTGAACCCGCCGCACAAACCCCGTTCTGCTGTCATCACAACCAGCAGATGCACTTGATCCGCACCTGTGCCTGCAAGCAGTTTTGGCGCATCTTCATTGGCACCAACCGACGCCGCCAACCCCGCCATCACCGCATTGAACCGTTCCGTGTAGGGACGGCTGGCTTCCGCAGCTTCCTGGGCGCGGCGCAGTTTTGCAGCCGCGACCATCTGCATGGCCTTGGTGATCTTGCGGGTCGATTTGACCGACTCGATCCTGTTTTTCAGATCCTTCAGAGAAGGCATATGCCTACCTCCTTATGCGAAATCTGCTGCAAACGCGTCCAACGCCGCCTTGATCTTGTCTTCTGCCTCACCTTTGATTTTAGGATCTTCATTGGTGATGAAGTCGAGTAGATCGGCGTTTTTGCCGCGCAGATGCGCCAACATGCCCGCTTCAAAGCGGCCTACGTCTTTGACATCCAGTTTGTCCAGATAGCCATTCACACCCGCATAGATCACGCAGACGATTTCGGCGTTTGTTAGGGGCGAATATTGCGGCTGTTTCATCAACTCGGTCAGACGCGCGCCGCGGTTCAGCAATTGCTGGGTCGAGGCATCAAGGTCAGAACCAAACTGCGCAAAGGCTGCCATTTCGCGGTACTGCGCAAGGCTCAGTTTCACCGGACCAGCCACAGATTTCATCGCGTTTGTTTGTGCGGACGAGCCAACACGCGAAACGGACAGACCTGTGTTCACAGCAGGGCGGATGCCTTGGTAGAATAGTTCTGTTTCCAAGAAGATCTGGCCATCAGTGATCGAAATCACGTTTGTCGGGATAAAGGCCGACACGTCGCCGCCTTGGGTTTCAATCACGGGCAAAGCCGTGAGCGAGCCCGAACCGTGCTCTTCGTTCAGCTTCGAAGAGCGTTCCAGCAAGCGCGAGTGCAGATAGAAAACGTCCCCAGGATAGGCTTCACGTCCGGGTGGGCGACGCAGAAGCAAGGACATCTGACGATAGGCCACCGCTTGTTTGGACAAATCATCATAGATGATCAGCGCGTGCTTGCCATTGTCGCGGAAATATTCCGCCATGGATGTCGCCGCGTAAGGGGCCAAGAACTGCAAGGGCGCCGGGTCGGACGCAGTCGCGGCCACAACGATCGAATATTCAATCGCGCCAGACTCTTCCAGTTTCTTCACCAGCTGCGCCACAGTAGACCGCTTCTGACCAACCGCCACATAGATGCAGTACAGCTTCTTGCTGTCATCATCGCCCGCAGCTTCGTTATAGGATTTCTGGTTCAGGATCGTGTCCAAAGCCACAGCCGTCTTACCGGTCTGACGGTCCCCGATGATCAATTCGCGCTGGCCACGGCCAATCGGGATCATCGCGTCCACAGATTTCAGACCCGTCGCCATCGGCTCGTGCACAGATTTGCGCGGGATGATGCCCGGCGCTTTACTGTCAGCGATGCGGCGCTCGGTCGCTTTGATCGGGCCTTTGCCGTCCAGCGGATTGCCCAGACCGTCCACAACACGGCCCAGCAATTCGGGGCCAGCCGGCACGTCCACGATGGATTTGGTCCGCTTAACTGTGTCGCCTTCTTTAATGTCGCGGTCGGATCCGAAGATCACAGCGCCCACATTGTCGGCCTCCAAGTTCAACGCCATTCCCATGATGCCACCGGGGAATTCAACCATCTCACCGGCTTGCACGTTGTCCAAACCGTAGATCCGGGCAATCCCGTCACCAACGCTAAGAACGCGACCGACCTCGGCGACTTCGGCTTCTTGACCGAAGTTCTTGATCTGGTCCTTGAGGATCGCAGAAATTTCTGCGGCTTCGATACCCATGTTATCCGACCTCTTTCATTGTATTCTGAAGGGATTCGAGCTTCGAGCGGATCGATGTGTCGATCATTTTCGAGCCCACTTTAACAACTAAACCGCCAATAAGGCTTTCATCGACGGTCGCATTTATTGTGATTGTTTTGCCCATGGACGCCTTCAAGGACGCCGCAAGCTTATCTGTTTGCGCTTTGCTTAAGGCGGTCGCGCTGACGACATCCGCCGTCATTTCGCCTTTGTCCTCTGAAATCGCAGCGCGTAGTTCTTTAATCAGCTGGGGCAGGACAAACAGGCGGCGCTTTGACGCCATAAGGCTTAGCGTGTTGGCCATTATTGATGACAGGTTCATCTTGCTGGCCAGGGCCGCAATTGCGTCGCCTTGCTGCGCGCGCGTGTATATTGGCGAGGTGATCAAAGCTGTGAAATCACCACTGCTGGCCAAAGCCCCGCTGAGCGCGTCTAGATCGCCCTCAAGGCCTTTGACAGACTTGCTCTCTTTGGCAAGTTCAAACACGGCTGTGGCGTAGCGCGCCGCAATGCCGGTGGAAATCGAAGCAGGTTCGGACACGTCCATCCCTTCATAGCGTTCGCCCGAGCTTTTGCGCGACATACGCGGCCCGGGTCATTTCGATGCCGGCCCCACAAGCGCGGTGCCACAAAATCATGCTGCGCATACCAGAGGCTTTTGCAGCCCGCAACATACGAAATTCAACGCCTGTTTTACGCTTTGTTAAGATTTTCAACAACTTGGCCAAGGTGCGACCGTTTTTCACTGCAAAGCTGCGTGTTTTTCCCAAATTTGCGTCGCCAAATATGCCGATTCCGGTGGCAAATTCGACCTATTCCCGATATCGAAAAGAGTGTGAATCGTAATGCGGGGGCCCGCGCAGGGCATAAGTTCTTAGATATGAGTAAGTATCGAGTAATTTTGGGGTGTGCGGTCATTTTTGGTGTTGGGGCTTTGGCGTTTACCCGATTGCCTATGCAAGCGCGGGTGCTGGGCCATGTTGTCGAGGCCAGCCACCAATGTGATTATACAGTGGTAGAGTTTGAAACCATTACGCAGCGCTACGCCGCGCATCCAGAAACAGCCCAAGGATTTGAGCGCTACTTCGAATCCGCCCTAGTGCGCACGCGTGAACGGATCGCCACTCTACCGCCTGGGACTTTACCACAGTTCTGCAAAGCGGCTGAGGAAAAGGCGCGCTTGGCTGGGATATCGGTTGTTACAAAGACTGCGCATAACACTACCACCGACTAAGCGTTTCACCCAACCAGACACCCTGCCTTAAGCTTGCGGAACACCTGCCAAGCTGCGTGGTCGAGGGACATTTGCGATATTTTGGCGCAACTTCTGGGAAAAGCGTTGCGGCATCGTTATCCGACCCGCCCCGCAACCGGCTTGGCGATTCCTTCCAAAACGGGGATCGGCGTCCGCTCGCGCCCGCGATGTAAACGGCCCTTAGGTGGATAAACACGTTTTGAGGCCTCAAGCATAAACGCGCCCCCTGCGATCACCCCTGGCATCATGCGGCCCATACGCTCAAATAGACCTGCTGACTTCATCCAAACACGATTATGCGAGGGAAACTGATACAAAGCCCCCAACTGACGTTCCGGCAAGAACTGGTGTTTGCGCAATTGTGTTTCCAGCTGACCAATCGAATAGGGCCGCCCGTAGCCAAACGGCGTCGCATCCCGGCGCGACCATAGCCCGGCGCGATTGGGCACAATAAACAGCGCCTTGCCGCCTGGCCCCAACACACGCCACACTTCTTCTAACAGATCCGACGCATGTTCCGACGTCTCAAGCCCATGCAGCAAAATCAGTCGATCCACATGTCCCGTTTCCAGCGGCCATTCGGTTTCACGGCACAGAACTGCATTGTTGGCGCCGACTTGTGGCCAACGCATGACCCCTTGCGGCCCTGGCATCAACGCAACAACCCGGCGCGCATCGCTTAGATAGGGGCGCAACACAGGCGTCGCAAACCCGAACCCCACAAGCGTTTGCCCCGTCAAATCTGGCCAAAGCTGCTGCACCCGCGCACGCAAATGCATCCGCACCCCGCGCCCCAAGGCGTTACGATAATAGAAATTTCTGAGATCTTGAACATCAAGATGCACGAATACTCACCTTTTGTCTTGCCAGCGCCCTGTCCACGCCCCACCTATCACAATACTAGACGTTGTAGGACAAATGACCATGCCTCTTGAGATCATCACAATTCCATGTCGGACCGACAATTACGCCTTCCTGGCGCATGATCCTGACCAAGATGTGACCGCCTTAATCGACATTCCCGAAGCCGGTCCGATTTTGGCCGAACTTGAACGGCGCAACTGGTCGTTGGATTTGATCTTCATCACCCATCACCATGATGACCATGTCGACGGGCTGGCTGATGTTTTGGCGGTTCACCCCGCACATGTGTTGGGACGTGCTGAGGATGCGCACCGTCTGCCGAAACTAGACACCGCTTTTCACGACGGGGACAGCGTAAAGATTGGGTCGCAAACCGGACGGGTCATCGACGTGTCCGGGCATACAATTCATCACGTCGCGTTTCACTTCCCGGACTCCAAAGCAGTCTTTACAGCAGACAGCCTTATGGCCTTGGGATGTGGTCGGGTGTTTGAGGGCACGAAACCGCAAATGTGGGCCAGCCTGCAAAAACTGGCAGCCCTACCGCCTGAGACACGCGTTTATTCCGGACATGAATATACAGCCAGCAACGCAAAATTTGCACTTAGCGTCGACCCGGACAATCCAGACCTGCAAGCCCGTGTCGCAGACATCACAGCTAAACGCGCGGCCAATCAACCGACTGTGCCATCCGCTCTTTCTTTAGAATTAGCGACAAATCCGTTCCTGAGGGCGGATAAGCCTTCATTGGCGGCGGCTCTTGGCCTTCAAGGCGCTGATCCAGAACAAGTTTTCGCAGAAATTCGCAGTCGAAAAGATGTCTTTTGAGGCCCACGAAATGCTTGTCAATCAGGCATTCACAGGAAAATTTACCCCCCACAGCAAAGAAAAGCCTTGAAGGTTGCGCCGTATCAACCAAACTCTAACACTATCAGGCCATGGTTGGCATGCCACATCCGGCGCAGGGGCGATTGACGATCCCGCCACCTCCCCGCCAACCCAGATCAAGAGGAGCACCGCACGTGCCTTCATTCTCGACAACACTTGAGCAGGCAATCCACTCTGCACTGGCGCTGGCAAACGCACGCCGCCATGAATTCGCAACGCTGGAACATCTGCTGCTCGCGCTCGTAGACGAACCCGACGCACTCAAGGTCATGAAGGCCTGCAGTGTGGATACGGAAGAGTTGCGCCAAACCTTGGTGGAATTCGTCGACGAAGACCTGGCCAATCTCGTGACGGAAATCGACGGCTCTGAAGCCGTGCCCACTGCCGCCTTCCAACGTGTCATCCAGCGCGCTGCGATCCACGTCCAGTCGTCTGGGCGCACCGAAGTGACTGGCGCAAATGTTTTGGTCGCAATCTTTGCTGAACGGGAATCCAACGCGGCCTATTTCCTGCAAGAACAGGACATGACGCGCTATGATGCTGTGAATTTCATCGCGCACGGCGTTGCCAAAGATCCGTCTTACGGTGAAAGCCGCCCCGTCGCAGGCGCACCTGAGGGCGAAGAAGAAGCCCAAGGCGTCACAGATGGCGAAAAGAAAGAATCCGCGCTTGCCAAATACTGTGTGGATTTGAACGCCAAATCCCGTGAAGGCGATATTGATCCCTTGATCGGGCGCGACCATGAAGTCGAACGCTGCATCCAAGTGCTATGCCGCCGCCGCAAAAATAACCCGCTGTTGGTCGGGGATCCGGGCGTCGGCAAAACAGCCATCGCAGAAGGTCTGGCGCGCAAGATCGTTGCTGGTGAAACGCCCGCCGTCTTGTCCGAAACGACAATATTCTCTTTGGATATGGGCGCCCTGCTCGCCGGAACACGCTATCGCGGTGATTTTGAAGAACGCCTGAAGGCCGTTGTGACCGAGCTGGAAAACCACCCCGATGGCGTGTTGTTCATCGACGAAATCCACACTGTGATTGGTGCGGGTGCAACGTCTGGCGGCGCCATGGATGCGTCCAATTTGCTGAAACCTGCCTTGCAGGGTGGCAAGCTGCGGACCATGGGATCGACAACTTACAAAGAGTTCCGCCAGCACTTCGAAAAAGACCGCGCCCTGTCACGCAGATTTCAAAAAATCGACGTAGCAGAACCCTCGGTCGAAGATAGCGTCAAGATTTTGCGTGGTCTGAAACCATATTTTGAAGACCATCACGGCATCAAGTATACAAACGAGGCGATCAAGACCTCTGTCGAGTTGTCCGCGCGGTATATCAATGACCGAAAATTGCCCGACAAAGCGATCGATGTCATCGACGAAGCGGGGGCTGCGCAACATTTGGTCGTCGAATCTAAACGCCGGAAAACAATTGGCGTCAAAGAGATCGAAGCCGTCGTTGCAAAGATCGCGCGAATTCCGCCGAAGAATGTGTCCAAGGACGATGCCGAGGTGCTTAAGGATCTTGAAACCAGTTTGAAGCGGGTTGTGTTTGGTCAAGATACCGCCATCGAGGCCCTAGCTTCGGCAATAAAACTTGCGCGTGCTGGATTGCGGGAACCTGAAAAACCAATCGGAAACTACCTGTTCGCAGGACCGACAGGCGTGGGAAAAACCGAAGTTGCAAAACAACTGGCAGACATCTTAGGTGTTGAGATGCTGCGGTTTGACATGTCAGAATACATGGAAAAACACGCTGTCTCTCGCCTAATTGGCGCGCCTCCTGGCTATGTCGGTTTCGATCAGGGCGGCATGTTGACAGACGGTGTCGATCAACACCCGCATTGTGTATTGTTGCTGGACGAAATGGAAAAAGCTCATCCGGATGTGTACAATATCCTGCTGCAAGTCATGGATCACGGCAAGTTAACGGATCACAATGGTCGCACGGTGGATTTCCGAAACGTCGTTTTGATCATGACGTCGAATGCCGGGGCATCGGAAATGGCAAAATCCGCAATTGGGTTTGGTCGTGATCGCCGCGAAGGTGAAGACACTGCTGCCATCGAACGCACATTTACGCCTGAGTTCCGCAATCGCTTGGATGCTGTGATTTCATTTTCGCCGCTACCTAAGGATACGATTTTACAGGTGGTCGAAAAGTTTGTTCTGCAACTTGAAGCACAGCTCATGGATCGGGGGGTTACAATTGAACTGACCCGTCCTGCCGCCGAATGGATCGCAGAAAAAGGATATGACGATAAGATGGGCGCGCGTCCTTTGGGCCGTGTGATTCAAGAGCATATCAAGAAGCCGTTGGCCGAAGAATTGTTGTTCGGAAAACTTGCGAAAGGCGGTATCGTCAAAGTTGGTGTGAAAGACGGCAAGTTGGATTTGCGCACAGAAGGTCCTGCAAAACCGCGTTTGGGCAAGAACAAACCTCCGTTGCTGACAGCGGATTAATGCGCTTCGCAGCACTTGCGCTTGCAATATCCTTCGCCGGCCAATGCCAGGCGGAGGAGTTTCGATTGTTTAAACCTCTTGAATGCAATCTTGGCGAAGATCAGCGCTGTTTCATTCAATCGTTTCCAGATCGAGACGAAACAGAAGGCTTCAGAGACTTCACCTGTAATGGTTTGAGCTATGACGGCCATAAAGGAACTGATTTTGCCCTGCGCAGTCACCTAGACATTCAAAACAATATACCTGTCATTGCCGCGGCGGACGGCATCGTCAAAGGCACCAGAGACGGAATGGTAGACAAAGTCTACACGTCCGAACACGCAACTGAGATTGCAGGTCGAGACTGTGGCAATGGATTGGTGATCGATCATGGCCGCGGTTGGGAAACACAGTATTGCCACTTAAAAAGGGGCAGCTTGTCAGTGGCTTCCGGTCAGTCAGTCAAAAAAGGAACTCGGCTGGGTTATGTCGGAATGTCCGGAAGAGCGGCTTTTCCACACTTGCATTTAAGTGTTCGAAAAAATGGGCAAACAGTCGATCCTTTTGCTCCGACACGCCAACACACTTGCAACTCAGAACCAAAGTCTCTGTGGGCGGATACACTGGAATATCAACCTGGCGGGCTCGTCTCGGTCGGATTCTCGGATCATGTTCCAACCTATTTCGACGTCAAATCCGGCGTTGCCGCTCAAACAGACTTCTCGACAACCAGCAAGGCACTGGTGTTTTGGGCCCTAGGGTTTGGCGCCCGACCTGGTGATCAGATGCGACTAACCATTTCTTCCGAAAGCGGGGATCAGATCCTAACGAAAACGTTAGAGTTGAGCAAAGCGCAAGCCCAGTTTTTTCGCGCAGCAGGGCGCAAAACAAACAGAGCGGATTGGTTTGGCGCAGGTGATTACGTAGGCATCGCGCAGTTTATAAGAAACAACGAAATTATCAGCGATGCAGACATTTCAATAACGGTTACGGACTAAGCCTTCCTCCAAAGTGCGTCCTATTTTTCGGTAAATTTGATCTCGATCCGTCGATTCTGCGCCCGTGCCTCTTCGGTATTGGCTTGGTTGATCGGTTGAAATTCACCAAAGCCATTGGCCGATAATCGCCCTGGCGGCAATCCGAGCGCGCTGACCATATAGCGAACGACGGACAATGCGCGCGCTTGGCTGAGCTCCCAATTGTCCTGGAACTGACCTGTCCCTGACAGAGGAATGTTGTCGGTATGCCCATCAACCTGCAAGACCCAATCGATCTGCTCTGGGATATCATCGGCGACCTGCTGTAAAATCCGCGCGATCTTAGAAATTTCAAACCGTCCAGCTTCTGATAAATTCGCACGTCCCGGCGCAAACAAAACTTCCGATGAGAAAACAAAACGGTCCCCGACAATCTGCACCCCATCCTGCGTGCCCAGAATATCACGCAATTGGCCGAAAAACTCGGACCGATAACGTTGCAAATCCACGGTCTCTTCAGCAAGTCGCTCTTGTTCCGCTTGTAAAGCGGCGCGCTCTGCCTCAAGCCGAATGCGTTCGGCTTCTTCCAACTGGCGGCGACGACGTTCTTCGGCGGCGACACGCGCTAAAGCCGTGTTCAATTCCGAGCCCAAAGATTGCAATTGCACATCCCGCTGCCCATCGCGTTCTGATGCATCATCCAACAACGCTTGGACTTGGCTCAATTGGTCCCGCAAAGCTGAGACTTGTTGATTTAACAAGGCCGCTTCACGCTGCGCTTTTGTACTGGCTTGTTGTTCATCGCCCAGGGCTTTTTGTGCCGCGGCCAGCAACGCGCTGCGCTTTTCCGCCTCAGTGGTTTGGTCCTGTGCCAAGGTTTCAGCCGCCAATCGCGCCGCCAAAGCGTCCCGCAACTGTTGGCGAAGCACGGCCCTGTCCGTTGTGCGACCCGAGCGCGCCGCTTGCAGATCTTGCTGGGCAGCCGCCAGTTGTGCGCTTAGATCTTCATTCCGGCTCGATAACTCTGTGACGATTCGCTGGGCTGCAGAAGCTTCGCGCACCATATCGGCTTCCAATGAGGCGACGCGATCCTGCGCAGCAATCAAAGCGGCACTGCTTTGATCTTGGCTTGTTTCAAATCGCGAAATCTGTGTCTGCGCCACGGACAACGAAGACTGCAACGATGCGTTTTCGCCATCCAAATCAGAAACACGTGCTTGAACCTCTGCCAACGTTGCGCGGGTCGCGCTCAATTCAGACGTCAAGCCAGATACGCTTTCAAGCGCGCGGTTTAGGTCCGATTGCACTTGGCCCAACTCGGCTGACAACAAATTTGCCTGTTCGACGGCTTGTCTTGCCGTATTTGACGCGCCCGTTTCTTGCGTTTGCAATGACTGGATTTGCAGCAAAGCCGATATCAATTGCTGATCCAGATCGTCTTGCACGGATTCAGCGGCAGCCAATAGGGTTAAAGTGTCTTCAGCTTGCTGGCGTTGCTCTTCCAAAGCCAATGTCATCGCCGTTAATTCTGCGTCAGAATTGGCCAAACGCTCTCGCAGTGCTTGAGCGGCGGCGGCATCCGCCAATCGAGCAGCCTCGGCTTCACTAAGCTGTGCTTGCGTGGTGTCTAGATCCTGTTGCAATTGCGCCCTGAGCGTATCATTTCGCGCATTTTCTGCTTCTAATTCAGACGTTAAAGCATCGGCCTGTGCTTTTTCTGCTTCCAAATCTGCCATCAAGGCCTCTAAAGCCTCGCGTCGCGCAGCTGCCAGACGCGCCGTTTCGGCACCTGCATCAATTTCATCGCGCGCTTGAGACAAAGCCAAATTCAGCGCCTCTTGCTCGGACAATAGGACGGATTGTTCTTGTGTCAGCGCCGCTTGCTCTTCTTCTAATTGCGCGAGTCGTCCCAGAGCCCCATCGCGATCCGAAACCAACGCTGCGACTTGCGCTTCAAACGATGTGATCTGCGTTTGGGCAACAGCCAGAGCCTGCGCAGTCTGATCACGCTCGCCCATCAAAGTTGCGATCTGCGCTTGGGCTGCTGTCAAAACGGACGCAGTTTGGTCGCGTTCTGCAGTTAAATTAGCAATTCGTGTGTCCGCGTCCTCTAACGAGCTATTCAAAGCTCCGACTCGTGCTTGCAGATCTGACCCGCGCTGCTCAGACAGACCCAGAGCTTGCGCAAGGGCTGCAACTTCGCCTGCCAAGGCGTCCAGCTCACTTTCTTGGCCCGTGATCGTTTCGCGCAAAACGAATTGCACCACCATAAAGATCGACAGAACAAAGAACAAAACCAGCAACAGACCAGTCATAGCGTCCACAAATCCAGGCCAAATCGAAGCTTGAAAGCGCTGTCCGGTTCTGCGTGACAGGGCCATGGATTAGTCCTCGGACGGGGTGGCTTTGCCCCGAAGACGTCGCCCAATTGACATCTCGGGCGACATAGCGTCCGTGAGCCGAGCAAGTTCCTTACGCAATTCAGTCACGCTTTCTTGGCGACCTGCGCTCATTTCTTCTAAAATTCTCAGCATTTGGACGTCAATCGACCGTAAGCGCATGCGGCTTTCGGGATCCATGCCATCCGCGCCCTGCCGTTCCAGCATTTCCAGCAGACGTTCCTGGCCCGCTGCAACACGGTACATCGCATCCGACGCACCCGTATCGGCCGCATTGTCCAACTTCGCGGCAAGCCCATCGAACGCATTCGCCAGTTTATCCAATTTATCATCGGTGACAGATCGGTTCAAATCGGATTCTGCAAACATTTGCTGCAGGCTTTCCATCTGTTCGGCCATATGCAGCAAAACGCCGACCATTGCCCCTGTTTCGCTCCCCCCCGTATCGTCCCCCGCCGCATATCCCATCCGGGTAATTGAGCTAAGCCATTCCTCTAATTCGCGGTAAAATCTGTTCTGGCTATGACCCACAAACAGTTCCAAAAGCCCCACAACCAGCGATCCCGCAAGGCCCAAAAGCGAAGAAGCAAAGGCCACGCCCATGCCCCCCAGCTGTGCCTCAAGACCCGTCATCAGGCGATTGAAGACCTCGACACCGCCCTCGCCATCTTGGGGTGCAAGGCTTCGGATCGTGTCGACAACAGCCGGCACGGTCGTCGCCAAACCGTAGAATGTTCCCAAAAGGCCCAAGAAGATCAATGTATTGACGATATAGCGCGTAATGTCGCGCACTTCATCGATCCGTGTGGCCACCGAATCCAAAATCGACCGGGACGAAGATGAATTGATCTGCATTTGCGCCCCGCGTGAGCGCAACATCGTCGCCAAAGGCGCCAGCAATTGCGGGGCCTTACCGGCATTTTCGTCCTCAAGTGTAAAGCGACGCAGCCAGCCGACAGAATAGATCACCTGCACGACTTGCCAAAAGCACGACAGCACCCCGATGCAGAACACGAAAGCGATAAAGATGTTCAAATATGGGTTGGCTTGGAAGACCGGCAGCACGCTTGGGAGCGCGATAGTGGCCCCAAATCCAGTCAACCCCAGCACGATCAAAATTTGAATCACTTGCGGGGCGGGCCAAGAAAATTGGGGTGAGGCCTGTGTGTCGGGCGTCGCCATGGACTGCTCTCTCTTTGGATAAGCGCCGATTTTGTGCTCTTGGCCAAAGCCTACACCACAAAAAGCGTCGAAGGCCAAGTTTTTATGTGCAAATTTCGCAAACTCGGGTGCAAAGCCAATCTAAATCTGGATCTGCCAGCCCCAATTCGTGCAAATGATTGGCGGTGTTAAACAAATATTCAGGATTCGGGCCGCGTCCACCCACTGCGTGGGCAATAATCTGCGCTTGCTCTTCTAACGGCAAACCGCCGCAATATTGGTCATGCGCTTCGTCAATCACATAAGTTACAGCCTGCACATTTTGCCCGTCTTTCAAAGTCACATCCAGATCTCGTTCCACGTAAGCGGATGAAATCAACTCTCGTTCGCGCAAATAGGCCAATGTGGTCTCTTCGTGCCCGGGCTTGACCTGCAAAGCAACACCCTGGCAAGAGGCGCCGATCACATGGTCCAAGGCAAGAACCAATCCTGGCCTTTGCACCGTTCCGCGATGGTGAATCGAGCGCATGCAGAAAGAGCGCGCATAATCCTTCAGCATTGCCACCGACTGTGTTGCGACTGGAAAGCCCGGGTTCCACAACAAACTGCCATATCCAAAAACCCACATATCTGGTCCTCCTGCTCTGCCCCCTGTAAGACGTTGGGCAACAAAGGAAAAGGGTGTCGTGATGCGGGCATTGATTTGGGGGGTGGTGCTGGCGTGTTTGGCGTGTATTGCGTGGTGGGGGCTGGCGGCATTTGGGCTGCATCAGGGGCTTACGACTTGGATTGAAGATCGCCGGCAAGACGGGTGGCAGGCCGAGATGTCCGATATCGAGATGTCTGGCTTTCCCAGCACCGTTTCGGCGCGCATAAGCATGTTGGACATTGCCGATCCGGAAACTGGGGTGGCCGTTTCGCTGCCAAATCTGACCATGTCGTTTCGCACCCTGTGGCCCGGGGATATGCGACTGCAGCTGCCAGACCAACAGATGACATTTGCAGCGCCAGACGGGCGGATCCATGTCTTGGCACAAGAGGCCGTCGCGGATCTGAACCTGCACCCAGGTCCGGATCTGGAATTGGAAAACCTATCCCTAACATCGGGTCCGTTCCTGTTTGACGATAATGCGAACATCAGTTTGTTCGCAGGAACAGACGCGACCCTTGCGCTGCGCCAGGCCGATGATGTCCCAAACCGGTATCAGCTTCGCTTTGAAGTGACAGAGTTCGCCCCTGGCACAAAGGCGCGCGCAGCACTTAGATTGCCCGACGACTGGCCGTTGATCTTTGATGACTTGATTGCAACAGCGCGCGTGACGTTTGATACTCCGATTGATCGACGCGCCTTGGACGATCGCCGCCCGCAACCGCAACTGATTGACATACAGCGCGTTGAGGCCCGTTGGGGGGATCTGCGTCTGCTCAGCACCGGAACCCTGAATCGTGATGCCCAAGGGTTGGCGGATGGCACATTGACCCTAAAGGCAGAAAACTGGCAGAAAATTTTGGACCTTGCAGAGACATCAGGTCTAGTCCCGTCACAATTCCGTCCGCAGATTGAGGGCGCATTGCGCGGGCTGGCGTCGGGAACTGGCAGCACCAATGATCTGGATGTGACGCTGACATTTTCTGGTGGGCTCACGCGGCTTGGGTTCATCCCGCTGGGTCCCGCGCCCAGTATGGTTTTGCGTTAGCGGCAATACGGTCCACTGCGATATTTTGCGGTGTCAAAGTGAAAATGGTCCTGATGAAACCGATCCGCATTTGGACCCAGCACAGTTCCAAACGGTCCACACGCGCCTTTGTGCACACGCGCCAAAGCCCGCGCGCTGCCCTTGGCCCGCCAGCCTTTCAAAACAGTAACCAGGGATCCGTCGCGCAGATAAAAGCCCGAAATATCAATTGCGCGTCCTTTGCCATGTTCGGAAATCCGTGCACCCGTTTTGTTATTGCGGGTGCGACAGGCATAGTGCGCCGCAACTTTCAGCCGGTCCAATCCGCCGCCCTGATTGGCAAAGGCAGGTTTCACACTGTCAGTCACCCATGTTTTCAATGCCTTGGCCGTCGTGCAATTCATCACAGCGCCCTGCGTCAACCCAATCCCCGACACGGATCTAACTTTGACGGCATCTTTCACACCGCACCCCGAGACCCGCCCCGGCACAAAGCCAACAACATCGCCCTGGATATCCACGTCCCCACAGACAGCCCCGCGACGCTTGGCACGTCGTTCGGCCATGGCTTTTTGCTCGATGTTTTTGGGACGTAAGGTCGGGCGCAGAGATCGGAATTGGCTCGCGCTGGCAAGGCGCAGCTGTGGCTTTGGTGACGCAGGTCGCGCGACGGGTTTGATCAGCACAATTTGGGCGTCTGCTGCCACGGGCAGAACTGGGCGCAATGAAACTTGCGGGGCCTCGGCGTGCACCATTTGCGTGCTGCACATAAGGACCATGACCACCACGCGCATCATGACTTCGCCCGCCCAAAATTTGGCGCATCCGTGTCTTGCCCGGCCTCAATAATGCCGCGGCGGATTGCACGCGTCCGGGTGAAGTAGTCATGCAGATGATCCCCGTCCTCTGTGCGGATCGCGCGTTGCAGGGCGAACAACTCTTCCGTAAAGCGGCCCAGGATTTCTAAAGTGGCCCCTTTATTGCTTAAAAACACGTCGCGCCACATGGTCGGATCCGACGCAGCAATCCGGGTAAAGTCGCGAAAGCCTGCGGCCGAGTATTTGATCACTTCGCTGTCCGTCACCCGGCTGAGATCATCGGCCACACCAACCATCGTGTAGGCGATCAAATGCGGGATGTGACTGACCACAGCGCAAACACGATCGTGATGTGCAGCGTCCATCCGGTTGGTCATAGCGCCAAGCGCATGCCAATAGGTTTCTAACTGTGTGATCGCGCGCGGGTCCACGTCTTTGGGCGGCACGATCAGGCACCAGCGATTGTCATAAAGCTCGGCAAAGCCAGATTCGGGGCCGCTATGTTCTGTGCCTGCCATCGGGTGCGCCCCGATGAAATGGACACCCTTGGGGATATGCGGCAGAACGGCATCGAACACCGCCTGTTTGACAGAGCCGACATCAATGACTGTGGCGCCAGGTTTTAATGCCCCCGCAATGTCTTGTGCCACCTGCCCCATCGCGCCCACGGGAACGGCCAGAACCACAAGATCCGCGTCTTTGACGGCCTCTGCGGCTGTGTCGGTGACGATGTCACAGAACCCCAAACTGCGGGTGATGTCGCGGGTTTGTTGCGAACGCGCATAGCCTGAAATCGTGGTCGCCACCCCGGCCCGCTTCGTGCTCCAAGCCATGGATCCGGCAATTAAGCCCAAGCCAATAAAGGCGATCTTGGGGTAAATCACGCTCATTGCTTTGCGCGCCATGTTGTCAGCGCGTCAATCACCCGACCCGTTTGGTCCGCATCGCCCACGGTGATGCGCAATCCTTCTGGAAAGCCATACCCCGCGACCCGACGCACCAAAATTCCCTTAGCTTGCAAGGCGGCCTCGGCACGATCCGCTTCGGATGCATCAACGCACCGCGCCAAAACAAAATTGCCCTGCGCATCATCGCATGCCAGGCCCAATTGCCGTAGCGCACCTGTCAAACGCGCCCGTTGATCCGCGTTAAGTTGCGCACAGTCCCGCAGCCAACCCGTGTCGCGCACAGCGGCCTCGGCGCCGTCCAGCTGCATGTTTGACAAATTGAATGGTTGGCGCAGCCGGGTCATCACATCGATGATCTCTTGCGGCCCATAGCCCCAGCCAACACGCAGTCCCCCCAGACCATAGATCTTGGAAAACGTGCGCGTCATCAAAACGTTGGGACGCGTCTGCGCCAAAGCGGCACCACCATCATACCCTTCGGCAAACTCAGTATAAGCGCCGTCAATCACAAGGATCACATGGCCGGGCAATTCATCTGCCAGCCGCGTCAACTCGGCGCGCGGCAGCATTGTGCCCGTGGGATTGCCAGGGTTTGCGACCATCACCACGCGGGTTTTGTCATTCACCGCATTCAGCAGAATATCCACATCCACCACCCGCTCTGTTTCCGGCACAGCCACAGGTGTCGCCCCTGCCATCCGCGACAAAATCGGATACATCGAAAAGCCATGTTCGGTGAACAGCACTTCGTCCCCAGCGCCCGCATAGGCCTGCACCACAAGGCGCAAAACCTCGTCCGACCCCGCGCCGCAAATAATCCGCGCCGGGTCCAGATCCCAAATTTCGCCAATGGCCGCGCGCAGTCCCGCATGATCCGTGCTGGGATAGCGATGCGCTGTTTCAGCCGCAGCCTTCATCGCTTCTAAAGCGGCCTTAGGTGCCCCCAGCGGATTTTCATTTGAGGACAGCTTCAGCACATCGCGCACACCGGCCAATTCCGACTTACCGCCTTGATACAGCGCGATATCCAATATTCCAGCTTTGGGCGTGATCTGTTGCATAAGCGTCTCCTTAAGCGACGTTCTAGCACCCTCTTCCCAAAGCGCCAGAGCTAGAGATAGCGTGACAGGTATTCGTTCGAATAATCGACCTCAAGCTCGACCCAAATGGGCAAATGGTCGCTCATCTCAAAGGTGGTCCACAGCGGATAACTCCGGGCGAAATCCTCATATGGCTCTTTTGGTTTGGTCGCCTGGGTGCGTTGATGCGTGCAGATCGCTTCATAATGCGCCAAATTTGCCGTGCGTTGCTTTTGCGCTGCGGCACTGCGATCCGTCGTCTTGGGACCAAAAACAGCACCGCGCCAGTCAAACGCCCCCCAGCGCAGGATTTTGGTCTTGTGCCCTGACGCCCCTTTGGTCGCGAAGGCCATTTGATCGTAGTGTCGATCCCTTTTCATATTGGTTGGGGGAAAATCAGGCACAACCATCCGACTGTCCTTTAAGGCCTGCATAATCGGACCGCTCGGACTTTCGATATTCATATCACCCAGGAATATATACACCTCATCTTCTGAACGGGCACGCTTGACCAACAGCTTGGTAATTGCCCTAATCTCATCCGCGCGCTGCGCCTTTTGTTTAGCAGACCCACCGCCATAAATAATGTGACTAGAACACAGCACAAACCGAAACCACCCCGCCTGAAACGCGGCAAAAAACGGAGACCGCGCAATCTGGTTAGATTGGGGCAAATCCTCGGGATCCACGACCAATTCCCCAACAAGTCTTCGAAAAAAGACTTTGTTCTTATTGTACAAAAACGCCATGCGCTCATTGTTACCACCTGTGTGGACCGATACATCAGACACGAAATAGTCCCAAGCCGGTCCCAACAATTTGCGCAACCGCTCTAATGGGTTCAGACTGCCTTTAACCTCTTGAACCGCACAAATATCAAAGTTGGATATGATCTCGGCAATATAGTGGTAACTTTCATCCAGCCGCGCCACACCATCGTCAAAAGCGCGAATATTCCAAGACCCCACAATCAAGGAATTGGGCACACGATCTGCCGCGATGTCGCGATGCAAGTCCGCCCGCAACGCCAATAAACGGTCCGCAATATGGCTTTGCTTGTTGGGATAAACCGGGTCGCCATCATAAAACTTGAGGTCATGATAAAACGGCACGGGATCCTCCTGCTTGGCTCAGCTCTAGCTTGGCGCATTTCCAAGCCGCACACCAGTCAGGCGGACCCAAAGCGTTTCTGATTCAACATGAGGCTTAAGATATCGGCTAACGCATTGAAATATTTTATTTCAGGCCGCGCTTTGCGATGCAGGTTTATCGGCAACTACTTTATCGCATAAAAAAAGCCGCACCCGGTAAGGCGCGGCCCAATCTGTAAATTTGCGAAAAACCTTAGTTCTTCGCGTAGAATTCAACCACCAGGTTGGGTTCCATCATCACCGGGTACGGCACATCACCCAAAGTCGGCGTACGCACGAATGTCGCAGTCAGCTTAGAATGGTCAGCGTCGATATAGTCTGGAACATCACGCTCGGGCAGACCAACGGCTTCAAGAATTGCGGTCATTTGCTTGGAACGATCCCGCACTTCAATCACGTCGCCTTCTTTGACGCGATACGACGGGATGTTGACCTTTTTGCCATTCACTTTGACATGGCCGTGGTTCACAAATTGACGCGCCGCAAACACGGTAGGTACAAACTTCGCGCGATACACAACCGCGTCTAAACGGCGTTCCAGCAAACCAATTAGGTTTTCGCCGGTATCGCCTTTGACCCGTTCAGCCTCAGCATAAATGCGGCGGAACTGCTTTTCGGTCAAGTCGCCATAATAGCCCTTCAGCTTCTGCTTGGCACGCAGTTGGATACCAAAATCCGACAGCTTACCTTTGCGGCGCTGACCGTGCTGACCGGGGCCATAGTCACGACGATTAACGGGGGATTTGGGCCGACCCCAAATATTCTCGCCCATCCGGCGGTCGATTTTGTACTTGGCAGACGTGCGTTTTGTCACGGCTGATCTCCTCTATTTGGTTTCAGAGGGCGTTGTCCTCTCTTCGGATTTGGCCGAAGCGACAGGGTTCCTTTTGCAAGGACCACCAACACCAATATCGGCGGCTTATATAGCCTCACCTGACCGTGTCAACGCCCTACCAGCAAGGCAAAAGCGGGACGGTGGGCGGGGCGACTTTCGCGCGCAGCAAGAAAGAGCGTCCGACCCAGCGTCACGCCAACGCCGCACAAGCCGCATGCCGTGGACATCCGACCAAATGATCATTGATCAACCCCATCGCCTGCAACGCCGCATACACAATCGTCGGCCCACAAAATCGAAACCCAGCCTTTTTTAGATCTTTCGATATCTGCGTCGATAAAGGCGTAAAGGCCGGAACCTCTTGCAGACTTACCCAAGAATTCTGCAATGGGTCTCCGTCAAAGTATTTCCATAGAAATTGATCAAATCCCTCCCCCTCCTGGATCTTCAAATAAGCCTGCGCATTGCCAATCGTCGCCTCTATTTTACCCCGGTGCCGAATAATTCCCGCGTTTTGCAGCAAATTTTCAACCTCAACATCCCCCCATCTCGCAATAACTTCGGGATCAAAACCAGCAAAAGCTTCACGGAAATTATCTCTTTTTTTCAATATTGTAATCCAACTGAGCCCCGCTTGAAATCCATCCAAGACCAGCTTTTCCCACAACGCGCGCGCATCCCGTTCCGGCACGCCCCATTCCTCATCATGATACTTCAAATATATCTCATCCGGCCCAGCCCATCCGCATCTTTCAATCATTTTTCCACCCCATAATCAGATTGCACCTTATTTATGCCTTAACGCCGCATTAGCTCTCAGGCGCTACACCCGACTCGTCAACCTCTGCCAAGGCCATCATGTCCGACACCAACGCGCCATTTATTCCAACGCCCCAACATAGCAGTCCGCTCAACCCGCTGGATTATGCGGTTTCTAAACGCGATGCTGACATTTTATCGATGGTCGCCGAAGCGATCCATCATAAACAAGCAATCTTGGCCTACCAACCCGTCGTGAATGCCGAAGGGCGATTCCAAGTCGCCTTTTATGAAGGTCTTGTCCGGCTGCAAGATGCCACAGGCAGGATAATCCCTGCGCGCGACTTCGTACCAGTCATCGAAGACACCGAATTAGGACGTGAGGTTGACACACTCGCCTTGATCTTAGGGTGTAAAGCCCTGAACGACGTTCCCAGCCTAAGACTGGCGGTAAACATGTCCGCGCAGTCGATGGCCTACACCCCCTGGCTCAGAGCTCTTGAACATTGGACAAAGCATGACCCCTCAATTGGTCCGCGCTTGATCCTTGAAATTACCGAAAGCTCAGCAATGGTCATGCCTGAATTGGTTGTAGATTTTATGGATCGATTGCAAAATAAAGGCATTTGCTTTGCACTCGACGACTTTGGCGCAGGCTACACTGCACTAAGATACTTCAAAGATTTCTTCTTCGATATTCTCAAATTGGACGGACAGTTTGTCAGCGGCATTGCTGATGATCCAGACAACCACGTTCTGGCCCAAGCCATGACCACAATTGGCAAGCAGTTTGACATGTTGGTTGTTGCCGAAATGGTTGAAACCCCGCGTGATGCAGAGATTTTGCGCGAAATTGGTGTTGATTGCATGCAAGGATTTTTGTTCGGCGCCCCAACCACCCGACCCCATTGGATCACTTCGGACGAAGACCGCGCCGCTGCTTCAAAATGATGTCGTACATGTCTTGCGACACGGTTGCTGCCCCATTCCCAATCCGTTAAGCACCACCTCAGATTGGCGGGGTGGCAAACAGTGCGCAAAGAAATGCGCAGGACTCGGTGTCGCGTTGCCCAAACCAAACGGCAAAGGACTTATACATGACAAACGTAGTTATCGCATCTGCGGCCAGAACCGCAGTCGGCAGTTTTGGGGGCGCATTTGCAAACACACCTGCTCACGATCTTGGCGCCGCCATCCTGGAAGAGGTTGTTTCGCGGGCCGGGATCGACAAGTCTGAAGTTTCCGAAACAATTCTGGGCCAAGTTCTAACAGCCGGTCAGGGCCAAAACCCAGCACGCCAAGCCCATATCAATGCAGGATTACCGCAGGAAAGTGCCGCTTGGGGACTGAACCAAGTGTGTGGATCCGGCTTACGCGCCGTCGCCTTGGGCGCACAGCATATCATGTTGGGGGATGCCGATATCGTTGCTGCAGGCGGTCAAGAAAACATGACCCTTTCACCCCATGTCGCACAACTGCGTTCGGGTCAAAAAATGGGGGATATGAAATACATCGACAGCATGATCCGCGATGGGTTGTGGGATGCGTTCAATGGCTATCATATGGGCCAAACGGCCGAGAACGTTGCCGCAAAATGGCAAATTAGCCGCGACATGCAGGACGAATTTGCCGTCGCCTCACAGAACAAAGCCGAAGCGGCGCAAAAAGCCGGCAAGTTTTCTGACGAAATCGCAGCGTTTACGGTCAAAACCCGCAAAGGCGACATCGTCGTCGACGCCGACGAGTACATCCGCCACGGGGCCACAATGGAAGCCATGGCCAAGCTGCGTCCCGCTTTTGCAAAAGATGGATCTGTCACTGCGGCAAATGCATCAGGTTTGAACGATGGTGCTGCCGCCACGTTGTTAATGAGCGCAGAAAACGCAGAAAAACGTGGCATTGAGCCACTTGCACGCATCGCGTCCTATGCGACAGCGGGCTTGGACCCCTCGATTATGGGCGTCGGACCAATCTATGCATCGCGCAAAGCTTTGGACAAGGCAGGATGGTCCGTGTCGGATCTTGACTTAGTCGAAGCCAACGAAGCTTTCGCCGCCCAAGCCTGCGCTGTAAATAAAGACATGGGCTGGGACCCTGAAATTGTGAACGTCAACGGCGGTGCAATTGCGATCGGGCACCCCATCGGGGCCTCAGGGTGCCGGGTTCTGAACACGCTTCTGTTTGAAATGAAGCGGCGCGACGCAAAAAAAGGACTGGCCACGCTTTGCATTGGCGGCGGTATGGGCGTCGCGCTCTGTGTAGAACGTCCGTAACCAGGCATGGCGGTGTCGTTCGAACGACACCGCAACCCCATCACCCGAAGTCTTGCGCGAATAATATTGCGCAAGACGACCTCAACGGGTAATAACATTTCAATGGAAATCTAGAAGGATCTCTCCTTATGTCTCGTGTAGCCCTCGTAACCGGCGGCAGCCGTGGAATTGGCGAAGCCATATCAAAACAACTTCAAGCCGATGGATATACCGTCGCCGCCACCTATGCGGGAAATGATGACGCCGCGGCCAAGTTTACAGATGCAACTGGCATCAAAACGTACAAGTGGAACGTAGCCGATTACGACAGCTCGAAAGCGGGCATCGCGCAGGTCGAAGCCGAACTTGGACCAATCGAAATCGTTGTCGCCAATGCAGGAATCACGCGAGACGCGCCGTTCCACAAAATGACACCCGAGCAATGGCATCAAGTGATCGACACCAATCTGACTGGCGTCTTCAACACGGTTCACCCAGTTTGGCCAGGAATGCGAGAGCGAAAGTTTGGACGCGTCATCGTGATCTCATCGATCAATGGACAAAAAGGTCAATTCGCCCAAGTCAACTACGCAGCAACGAAAGCCGGTGACCTTGGGATCGTCAAATCCTTAGCACAAGAGGGCGCGCGTGCTGGCATTACAGCAAACGCAATCTGCCCAGGCTATATTGCGACAGAAATGGTCATGGCCGTGCCCGAAAAAGTGCGCGACGCGATTATAGGACAAATCCCGGCAGGGCGTTTGGGCGAGCCAGAAGAGATTGCACGCTGTGTCTCATTCTTGGCGTCAGACGATTCTGGCTTCATAAATGGATCAACAATTTCCGCAAATGGCGCACAATTTTTCGTATAAAGCTGCATTCAATTTGGTTTAGGGCTGTCCAAACGGGCAGCCCTTTTTCTTGGCGAAGACATAAACAGAAACTCGCACGAAAAAACGTCCATCATAACTGTGATTTAACGGCTCTAGGGTATCCACACCAAAACACGTAAAAAAGGACTGTTTGGTGTCTGTATCAACTTATCAATCATTGCCCGCACCTGATGCGAAAATGGCCTTTATCGCAGCCTTGTCACGAGAATACGTAACGGCATCTGAGCGTCGGAAGGACGACATCGCAATTGAAATTGCCGCCGCTATTGCCCAAGAGCACGCTCTGGATAACCAGCCCCAATTCCTTGCAATATAGCACAATCGCCCAGGCCTAAGACGTTATTAAGACCGGCGGAAAAGCCGCTTCCAGATATCGCGGCCCGCTTTTGCGCGTTCAATCCGCGCGTTTTCCATTATCGCACGAACTTGAGGGTTTGCACTGGTTTCCAACATGGGGCGCTCCTAAGCATAAGTTTGTCTGTTCTGAAACTTATATGCCTGGTCAAATAACGTCTTACAAACGAGACTTTTCATCACTTCAGTTAAGGTATACTTGTGTGAAATGATTGACCGTCTTCCACCTTTAACTGCCTTGCGCGCCTTCGATGCGGCTGCACGTCATATGTCGTTTGCTAAAGCTGCGGATGAATTGAACGTCACACCTGCGGCCTTAAGCTATCAAATCAAATCCCTCGAAGATCACCTGGGCGCCCCTGTTTTTCGACGCCTGAACCGTGCGGTTGCGTTAACCGAGGCCGGCGAAACTTTGGCACCGGGATGTCGCGATGGATTTACCAGTCTTGCCGCCGCTTGGTCCGCAACAAAGCGCGTGCAAGATAACACGACTTTAACTGTTACAGCCGGACCTGCCTTCACGGCCAAGTGGATGGCACCTCGGTTGTTTGAGTTTGCCCAAGCTCATCCCGAGATCGAACTGCGTTTTTCGGCGTCCCTGAAACCAATGGACTTGGATCGGGATGATATAGATGTTGCAATTCGGTTTGGCTACGAGGTTGACGACACAACTTGGTCACACGCCTTTGCGCAGGAATGGGTCACCCCTGTGATGACGCCGGCCTTGGCGAAAAAATATCCAACGCCGCAGCATTTAAAGGACGCGGTCTTGATCGTGGACCACTCGCTGTCTTTCTTAAAGCCCCAGATAGGTTGGCCCGAATGGTTCAAAGCGGCGCATGCCCCACCCGTTCCGGCCCAAGGACCGCAGTTTTCGCACGCTGATCATGCATCTGATGCCGCTTTGGCAGGGGTGGGTGTTGTGCTGGGGCGTCGCGCCTTGGTGATAAAAGACCTGATCGATGGCCGTTTGGTCGCCCCTTACAATTTAGCGCTCAATACTGGGGCGCGATTCCGTTTCCTGTGCAAGCGGGGCGCAGAGGACAAACCGCAGATAAAGGCATTTCGGGATTGGGTTATTGCAGAGGTAGAGAAAAGCCAGCCCTTTGCTGACACGATCCCGGTGCTAAGCTTGTAGCCCGCGATACATAACTTCTCGTTTAGACCATGAAAACCCACCTGCATAAAGCAACTGATGTCACAGTTTCTGGTCCAACGGATCGACATCGCCTAAGGCGATGTCAACCCAATTTCAAAATTAACGCGTCACATGCCCTAATGCGACAATCGCTCAATCTGTTCCTTCAATCGCAGTTTCTGCTTTTTCAAATCCGAGATTTGGTAGTCATCCGAACCGGGCGCGCGTTGCGCTTGTTCTACCGCGTCACTTAAGGATTGATGCTTCCGTTTTAGCTCTTGCAGGTGCGAGCTTAGGGCCATGGGCAGTCTCCTTTGGTTGAGTATCAGACCTCTATGTAAGCACATTTTTCGAGTCGGGTCACGCCGCAGCTGCAAAACAGGCTTAACACCCGTTAAACGTGTATTGTTTTGCTTAAAACTGCAGCATTTCGCCGCGTCGCAGCACAGCGGCAATGCGATCTGTGTAATGATCCATGTCGCCCGGATGCGCGGCGCCTTTGTGCATATTGATCGGCGCATGCAGGCGCAAAGCCCCGCGCCCTTCTTTGCGCGCACGCAGCAAAACCAGCTCGCAATCACGCCCTTCGCGCGGACACAGAGGTTGGATTTGAACGCTGCCCAGCCGTGGATTAACCGTTTCCAAAGCATCGCCCAACCGGTCGGTTTTCAGGATCATGTGTAAATAGCCTTTTGGTCGCAGCCGTTTGGACGCCGCTTTGATCCAGGTCGATAAGGGGATGATTTCCCCCAAAGCAGGTTCGCGCATGGGATTGGGTGACGCAGTGCCATGCACGCGGTCATAATAAGGCGGATTGGCCATCACGTGATGAAAACGCCTGGCCTTAATCGCCTCAGGCAGGGCCGTCACATCGGCCTGGACCACATCGAAACTAAGCCCCGCTTCTTGTCCATTGCGCCGCGCCAAGTCCGCATAGACCGCATTTCGCTCTACTCCCTGCAACACCAGCCCTGCGACACGACGCCCCAGACATAACGCCGCAGCCCCTGCCCCACAGCCCAAATCAAGCACGGTTTCCCCCGCCCGCGCAGGAACACTGGCCGCCAGAAGCACCGGATCAACCCCTGCACGATACCCTTTGCGGGGCTGCCATAGATGCAACAAACCCCCTAAATAAGCGTCTTGACGCAGATCTTCGGGGTCAAACGCTGTCACAGGGTAATTTCGATGTTGTTATCCGTCATCACCAAGGCTGCGCGCACGTAGTCTTCGCTGCGCACCATCATGCGGCGTGGGAAAATATCTATGCCGCCGTACAGGTTGCTTATGTTTGCGTCGAGCTCAAAACACTCTATATTCTCGCCTGATAGTAAGGCTGTGGCAAAGGCCATAACGGTGGGGTCGGTGCTGCGCAAAAGTTCTTTCATGGACGCGATTTAACGGGTTCGGATACGCAAAGTCGAGACCTATGGGGTTGGGAATGGACGTGAGTTACAAACCGCATGATCGGATGGCAGAATTACTGACCGCCGAGATGGGACAGGTCAATGCGTTGATCGCGGATCGGATGGCGTCAGAACACGCGCCCCGCATCCCGGAAGTGACCGCACATTTGGTCGGTGCAGGCGGCAAGCGGTTGCGCCCTATGCTGACTTTGGCGGCGGCGCGGATGTGTGGCTATTCGGGCCCCTATCACATTCACCTGGCCGCGACGGTCGAGTTTATTCACACAGCAACTCTTTTGCATGATGATGTGGTCGATGAAAGTGCACAGCGACGCGGACGTCCTACAGCAAACCTGCTTTGGGACAATAAATCGTCGGTCCTGGTGGGCGATTATCTGTTTTCGCGCAGCTTTCAGTTGATGGTCGAAACCGGCAATCTACGGGTTCTCAGCATCTTGTCCAATGCCTCGGCCACGATTGCCGAAGGTGAGGTCCTGCAACTGACCGCAGCACAAGATCTGGCGACGACCGAGGCGATCTACCTGCAAGTTGTGCGCGGCAAGACGGCAGCGCTGTTCTCTGCGGCCACGCAAGTGGGTGGCGTGATTGCGGGCGCGCCGGAACCGCAAGTGAAGGCGCTGTTTGACTATGGTGACGCGTTAGGTATTGCGTTCCAGATTGTGGACGATCTGCTTGATTTTGAGGGCAACAGTTCGGCAACGGGCAAAAATATTGGTGATGATTTCCGCGAACGTAAGCTGACGATGCCCTTGATCAAAGCGGTCGCCAAAGCTGACCCGGACGAGCGCGCCTTTTGGCAGCGCACAATCGAAAAAGGCGATCAGAAGGACGGCGATTTGGACACAGCTCTTTCGCTGTTACTGCGGCATGGTGCATTGGATGACACCCGCGCGCAGGCCTTGGCTTGGGCCGACAAAGCCAAATCTGCGTTGGACACACTGCCAGATCATGACATCCGCGATATGTTGCGCGATTTGGCAGATTACGTCGTGGAACGGATCAGCTAAGCTTAGTGGCCACACACCACCAATCGGAATGTTCCGTGCCTATATCATACACCGCCCGATGCGCAGCCTGCATCGTCGGATAGATCGCAAAACACGTGGCACCAGAGCCAGACATACGGGTCAACAGCACGTCTTTTGTTGCTTTGAGTGCATCCAAGGTTGTGTCAATTTCAGGCGCGGCGGCGCAGGCCGGGGCTTCCAAGTCATTGCGCTGAAGGGCAATCCAATCGACGCACGCGCGCACGTTTTCAAACACAGGGATCGTTTCGGACATGCCAGCATTGTCTTTGCGCGCCAAACCACGAAACACCGCCCCGGTCGGAACGGGCACGCCTGAATTGACCAAAACAGCGGGCAGCTTGGGCAGAGTTGCCATTTGAATGTTCTCACCAATCCCCGACATACGCGCTGCACGCCCACTCATACAGACCGGAACATCGGCCCCCAAAGACAGCCCATCGCCCATATATTCCAACGCACGCAACACCGCTGCAGCATCAGAGGATCCGCTGCCAATGCCAGCCGCATGGGGCAAATCTTTACGCAGATCTATACTGCCGCGCCAGCCCGCCAACTCTGCCGCGCGCCACACTAAATTTGTGCTGTCCAACGGCACGCCGCGTGCGAATGGCCCTGACACCTGAACGGACATATCGACATCAGGTGTCAACACCAACCGGTCGCCAATATCAGCAAAGACCACAAGACTGTCGAGTAAGTGATAGCCGTCGCTGCGCTGCCCGGTCACATGTAGGGTTAGGTTGATCTTAGCCCCGGCAAAGGTCGATATCTTAGCCGTCATCCGCTACTTTCAAAGGCGGCGCACCCTCTTCCTTTAGGACAACATCCAAACCCACATCCAATTTGCGCCGAATACGATCGGGATCTGCCTCGGTTGTGGTGGTGTTTAGATCAACGAAAGACAAGGCGCGCGACCACTGAAAGCGTGCCTCGCGGTGCCGCCCAACCGACCAATAGACATCCCCCAAATGATCATTCACCACAGGATCAACTGGCATCAATTCCACGGCGCGCTCCATATGGCCAACCGCTTCCTCGTAACGCCCCAAACGGTACAAAACCCAACCCAGACTATCGACAATAAAGCCAGATTGCGGACGTGCCGCCACGGCGCGTTCAATCATATCCAAAGCCTCATCCAGCTTGATCTGCTTTTCGACCAAGGAATAGCCTAAGTAATTCAACACCTGAGGCTGGTTCGGATCCAGCTTCAAAGCCGCGCGAAAATCGGCTTCGGCCTTATCCCACGCACCTTGGCGTTCAAAACTAATGGCCCGCGCATAATACAAAAACCACTTTCCGCGCGCCGTATCGTCAGGCGTCAAATCCAAAGCGGCATCATAGGCTTGCACAGCTTCATCATACCTATCTTGACTGCGTAGGATATCGCCCATTGTGGAATGCACCAAAGGCAAAGTCCCATGTGTCTGGCGCAAGGTTTTCAAAACCTCCAAAGCCGCATCCGGTTTGTCCAACGCGCGCAACGCCCCGACGCGGCCCAATTCTGCTGCATGATAATCCACATGCCCCAAGGGCATCTGAGCAAAGGTATCCAGCGCAAGTTCATATTGTTCTAAGTCATCCAGAAGTTCAGCGGCCAACAACAGCGCATCCGTATGATCTGGACGCAGCGCCAAAGCGACGCGCGCATACAGCAAGGTATAATCGGGCTGCGCCTCAGTTGTGAGCGCTGCGGCAATGGAATAGAACACCTCGGCCAAGCCATCCGTCGGGGATGTCACATGGGTAAAGGGTACGGGATCTGGACCGCTTAAAGCGGCACGCAACGCTGAAATTCCGGGATCCGTGCCCGCGCCGAACGCGTCTTCTAACGTACGAAGTGCGTCTTCGTTGCGACCTTGCTGAGACAGCATTTCCGCGCGCGCCATTGCCCCGCGTCTTGTCATCTGAACGCTGCCATCTGTGTCATTGGCAAAAATCGCCTCGGCATCCTCATATCGACCCAGCATGCCCAAGGCCAAAGCTTTGTGATACAAAGAAAATCCGCGCAAACCTTGCTGGCTTGATAAGGTTTCAAATTCCGCCAGGGCCACCTCAGTTTGATCATCGCCCAGCAAAGCCCAGGATTTCAGCAATCCATCCACTAACGGACCTATGCCTTGGGTGCCGGCACTTGCGCGTGCGTCAATGTCGCTAAATTGACCACGGCGCGCCAAATCTGCAATCAAAACCATTTGCGCAACTTGGCTGCGCAAGCCATCGGCTTCCATTTTCAAAGCAACATCTAAGGAACGATCAAACTTACCTTGCAGCAGATTGGCCAAAGTCAGCTGTTCCATAAGGTCTGGGTTGCTTGGCTGGCGCGCCAAAGCGCGTTGGAAGTAGCGGGCTGCGGCCGTGTAATCATGCATGTCCGCGGCCCGCTGCGCCGCCAAATACGCACCACTAAAGCTATTCGCGCCCCCAGACTGCGGCAAAGCCACGATTGCTGCGGTTAACAAAGCGGCGCGCATAATATGTCTCATAGTTCAGCCTTTTAATTCGTTACCAAGGACCGTAGCAGGTTCACCAAGCGGCGCAATGAAAACACCCCGAACGCCTTGTTTCCAATGCGTCTATCAACCAAGTCTTCAGAGTGCCCGCCCAATTTGAAACTTCAATTGAAGTACTGCATGAGGTTTCGATGACTTGCCCCCTCTGCGCCAGGACAGAAGGGCGCAAAAAACCGAAGAAAACCGCCGCGAAATCCCACTCAGAAGCCTGCAGTCTTGCACGTGAATGGCACCAGCATATGCGTTACCATGCAAGATATCTCAGCCGACGGCTCGCGGGTTGAAATCCCGCAAACGCGGCAAGATGTCCGACTAAATGGCGGCGTCCAATTCGAAATTCCTGGGCTTGCCAGAATTCCAATCGAGGTCCGATGGCAATAGGGTGATGAAATCGGTGTGGCGTTCGATATACCACCACACCGAAAAGGTCTTTTCAGATCCCAATTCAGCCGCGCGTTTTCACAAACATAGCAACCATTTGGGCATTTTACATATTGGGATAGTTCGGCCCATCCCCACCCTGGGGCGTCACCCAAGTGATATTCTGGCTGGGATCTTTGATGTCGCACGTCTTACAATGCACACAGTTTTGGAAATTGATCACGAAACGTGGATCCTGGCCGTCTTCGTGCACGACCTCATACACACCTGCGGGGCAATATCGCTGTGCGGGCTCAGCATAGTCTTTCAAGTTGACGTTGATCGGGATGGAAGCATCCGTCAGCCGTAGATGCGCTGGTTGGCTTTCTTCATGATTTGTCATAGAAAAACTGACATTGGTCAGGCGGTCAAACGAAAGCTTGCCATCTGGCTTGGGATAGTCGATCTCTGCGTGCTTGCTGGCAGGCTCCGTCGCATCGGCGTCAGATTTTTCGTGACCCAAGGTGCCCATCAACGAAAACCCGAACGTGTTGGTCCACATGTCCAATCCACCGCCAATCAGCGAAGCAACAAGTCCGTATTTAGACCACAAAGGCTTGACATTGCGCACTTTTTTCAAATCATC
>JBGCEM010000217.1:0-27983 GCA_045106335.1 Paracoccaceae bacterium
TCCCGAAGCGCTGCAAACGGCGCAAAATCCACCGCCTCTAGCGCAGCTCGGTCAGTCAGAACCGTTGGCACATCAAAATGTGTATCAAACTGACTACGGCCGTGCCCTGGAATGTGCTTCATGACCGGAACAATCCCGCCAGCAAGCAGTCCCTCCGCCGTCGCGCGACCCGCTGCGATTACCCCATCGACTGTTTCACCGTAACATCGATTGACCAAAAACGGGTGTGTGTTTGGCTGAATCACGTCTAAGGTTGGGATGCAGTTACTGTCGATTCCAAGCCCGTGTAACTCGTGTGCAATCACCCGCGCACGAAGGAACATCGCACGAACGGACTCGCTGGCAGTGGCAATATGTTCCAACGGAGGTTGCCAATCGCGCCAAGTCGGCCCACGCAATCGTTGAACACGCCCCCCTTCTTGATCAATCGTAATGATGCAATCGCGCTCAACCGTAGCGCGAAGTTCATCGCATAACGCCCTGACCTGGCTTACAGATTCAATATGGCGGGCGAATAAGATAAATCCAAATGGACGGATCTCTTTGAACAACGCCGTTTCATCGGCAGACAGGCGTGGTCCATCACAAGACAGAATACACGCCCCAAAGTTCGTCATCGTGTGACAACCGGAATGCAGTCGCCCCCTTCCGCAATCAAAGCAGAACAGAACCGGCGTGCATCCGCCAGATCCTCAAATCCGTGCGCACGCAGCCGATAGAACGTGCGCCCGCCCGAGGACGCCTGCTGAACGACCTGCGCCTTCCCGGACATAAGATCCCCGAATTGGGCAGCCGCTTTGTTCCACTGCTCGACCGCCATGTCTTGCGTGTCATATGCCCCAAGCTGCGCCAACCGCGTGCCAGACGGTAAAGAATTCGGATCAATTTTCAACGTCGACGCCGTGCTGAGAGCAGATTGCAAAGCGGCTTTCACATCCGCAGAGGTCGCCGCAACCCGCGTTGCAACCCGTTTCGGACGCAGCTGCGGACGCAACGAAGCTTTCACCCCCGGCACGGCCTGCAAAGCAGCCGCAACACTTTCTGTACCAATCGCCGCCACGCGGACGGTGTCATTTTCCTCTGTCAAATCCAAAGGCGCGGCCCCTTCGATCAAGGCCGCGACCAAATCCTCGACTGATCCGCGCGCAGCGGCGTCGGTGACCCGGGCGGTCTCAAGCTGTGGTGTCGCACCCGTCTGCGCGTCCGTCGTGACCAGTGTATTGTCGGAAATTGCTTGTTGCACAACTGCCACAGCCTGATCATCCATAGGCACGTCTTCCCCCGTTAACTGAACCGGTTGCGGGGCAAGGATCACGCGATCCGATGAAGCCTGTGCGCCCCCTTCAGCCGCGACAGCGTTAACGGCAAGCCCTTGGTGTCGCGCCAACTCGCCGCCGGAATTTTCAGGACGCACCCGCATATCCCCATCGATCGCGCGCACGACAGGAATGCCCGTTACATCACGCATCATCAAAGAATATCCCCATACGCCGACACCGACGACAAGCCCGATTGAAATAGCGGCGGCAGCCACATTCATCAACAACTTCAAACCTGTGCGCTGCGGCGCTAAAGTCGGATCGGACGGGTGATGAAATACCGGCTCGGCGCCGGAATCGACATAAGTTTCGTAAGCCATGCTTTGCCTCATTGCCCAGAGCGATCTAAATCGCCGCCCTTTTGGGATTGTTTTTAAACTGCTCGGCCTGGCGTACTGGTACGTCTTTGTTAACGCATCTCTTGCGCCGGCTTGATGCCAAGAATACCCAGACCCGTCGCAATTACAACGGAAACGGATCGCGCCAGCGCAATTTTTGACAACGAGTCGGCTTGTGTGTCTTGAAGGAAACGCAACTGGGGGTTTTCATTCCCCTTGTTCCAAAGACCGTGAAATTCGCCGGCCAATTCGTACAAATAAAACGCCAAACGGTGGGGTTCATGTGCATCGGCCGCCGCCTCGATCAACCGGGGCCACTCGGCAAGCTTGCGCATAAGGGCCAATTCCGAAGGGTCACTGAGGTCTGACAAATCTTGGTCGGCAAGAACTGCATCCGATGCGTGCCACCCAGCCTCTGAAGCTTTTCGTAAAACTGACGCGACCCGCGCATGCGCATATTGCACATAGAACACCGGGTTTTCTTTGGATTGCTCTAAGGCTGCATCCAAATCAAAGTCAAACATCGCGTCATTTTTGCGCGTCAACATCATGAAACGTGTTACGTCTGGTCCGACTTCATCAATAACATCGCGCAGTGTTACAAAAGTTCCCGCGCGCTTAGACATCTTGAATTCCTGCCCACCTTTGAACAGCTTCACCAATTGAGTGAGCTTAACATCCAAGGGCACAGCGCCCTCAGACAAAGCGGAAACTGCAGCCTTCATGCGCTTCACATAGCCGCCGTGATCCGCACCAAACACATCAATAAGCGCGTCGAACCCTCTGGAAACCTTATCAAAATGATAGGCAATATCAGGCGCAAAATACGTCCAGGACCCATCCGATTTCATGACCGGGCGATCCACGTCGTCGCCATGTTCACTTGACTTGAAAAGCGTTTGTTCGCGCGGCTCCCAATCCTCGGGTTTCTTTCCTTTCGGCGGCTCTAAGACCCCCTCATAGATCAACCCCTTATCGCGCAAGTCTTGCAGGGCCGCTTCAATCCGCCCGGTCCCGTACAAAGACTTTTCTGAATAAAACACATCCATATGCACGCCCAAAGCGGCCAGATCTGCGCGGATCAAATCCATCATGGCCTCTGTGGCAAAGTCCCGAATGGCGCCCAGCCAAACGCTCTCATCCTGACCGACATATGCATCGCCAACTTTAGCTTTCAAAGCGGCCCCCACAGGGATCAAATAATCCCCAGGATAGGTGCCGTCTTCAAATGCAACGTCTTTCCCATGCGCTTCGAGATAGCGAAGATAGACCGAGCGCGCTAAAACATCGACCTGCGCGCCGCCATCGTTGATATAGTATTCACGGGTCACTTCAAATCCGGCAAAATCCAGAACCGAGGCCAAAGCATCCCCAAAGACAGCCCCGCGCGTATGACCCACATGCAAGGGCCCGGTCGGGTTTGCAGACACATATTCAACATTGACTTTCCGCCCCCGTCCAACGGACGACTTTCCAAAGCCTATTCCAGTTTGCAAAACTGTTTTTGCAAAGTTTTGCCAGACATCCGGCGCCAACCGCAGGTTCAGAAACCCTGGACCTGCAACTTCCGCCGATACAATCCGTTCATCTTTTAACAACGCTCCGGCCAATGATTGCGCTATATCACGGGGCTTAACCCCGGCAGGTTTGGCCAAAACCATAGCAGCATTTGTCGCCATATCCCCGTGGGCCACATCGCGCGGCGGTTCAACTGTCACATTGTGCGTTTCAAGACCCGCGGGCAAATCACCTGCGGCTTCCAAACTAGACAGCGCTTCAATCACTAGCACTCGAATATCAGCAAAAAGATTCATAGTATCGATCCTAACAGGGGCTTAAGCGCGGTGTATCAGTCCGGGCGTCTGCGTCAACGTCCGTCAAATCCGCAAACGCACACCGTTTGCCGCAGTGCCAATCTACATGCGCTGAAGCAATCGGCGATGCTCTTGCAGCGCGAAACGATCTGTCATTCCAGAAATGTAGTCAGACACTAAACGCGCCAAATCCGTTTCATTGCGCGCTTCAGCCACATCTTTGCGCCATTGCTTTGGCAAGTGTGTTGGGTTGGCGATGAAAAACGGAAACAGCTCGTTCACCACATGGGTCACTTCGGCCCGCATTTCGATCACTTTGGGCGCGCGGTACATGCGATCAAACAAGAATGCGCGAATTACTTTTAGATCTTCGAACACAGGTTGCGAAAATTGGGCAATCGGACGTCCAGCTGCCCGGATATCTTCAACGTGAGCTGGTCCAATCTCTGCTATGGCTTGTTTTGCAAATTCAATCACGTCTTCGACTAAGATACCAAAAAACCTCCGCAATGCTTCGTGACGTCTGCGGTAATAATTCAAACCTGGATAGCGGCGATCCACATTTGCAAAACAAGTTTGCAAAATTGGCAATGTTGCTAATTCGTCCGTAGAAAACAGCTCTGCGCGCAACCCATCATGTAAATCATGGTGGTTATAAGCGATATCATCAGACAGCGCCGCCACTTGCGCCTCGCCACCGGCATATGTGTTCAAGTCCAAATCATGGGATGCGTTGTAATCAGACAAAGCCCAAGGCAACGGGGATTGGACGACAGGTCCGTTGTGTTTTGCAATACCTTCTAGGCTTTCCCAAGTTAGGTTCAGCCCATCAAATTCAGCGTAATGGCGTTCTAAGCGGGTTACGATCCGAATGGCTTGCGCGTTGTGATCAAAGCCGCCAAACGGTGCCATCAGATCGTGCAAGGCCTCTTCGCCCGTATGTCCGAACGGTGTGTGACCCAAATCATGCGCCAAAGCGACGGCCTCGGTCAGCTCTTGGTTCAGACCCAAAGATCCTGCGATCGTGCGCGCGACTTGTGCCACTTCGATCGAATGGGTCAACCGCGTTCGATAATAGTCGCCTTCATGCTCCACAAACACTTGTGTTTTATGTTTCAACCGCCGAAACGCGCTGGAATGGATGATGCGGTCGCGATCCCGCTGAAAGCACGAACGATGCGCACTTTCCTCTTCGGCAAAGCGACGACCCTGCGTTTGTGCAGGATCTGAGGCATAGCGAGCTGTTTGCATGCAGGCCTGACTTGTTCTGGGTCCCTACACTTTCTATATGTGAGCAGACATCAGATGAAAACAGTGTGAGTGCAATGAACCTGCCCCCTTCCGTCACGCCCCGCGCCTTTGAGCGTTTGTCCGAAATCGGCGCCGCAGCCCAAGGCCAGGCTTTGCGCGTGGCTGTTGAGGGCGGCGGGTGTTCTGGATTTCAGTACGAAATTGCGCTGGACGCCCCAAAAGACGATGATCTGATCTTGGAAAGTGGTGGTGAGAAAGTGTTGATCGACGAAGTGTCCCTGCCCTTTTTGGCAGGCGCTGTGATCGATTTTTCCGAAGAGCTGATCGGCGCTCGGTTCGTTATTGACAACCCGAACGCCACATCGTCTTGCGGCTGTGGTACGTCATTTTCGATGTAGTAACAGCAGATTAGGCCATCGCGGGGGCTGTGGCGCGCGCAAACCCGGCATAGAAATCTAAGAACAAATCTGTGCTTCGCTCGGCGGCATCCAACAGCTGCAAACCGTCTTCACCCAGACGCGCCGCGATTTTACCCCGCACAGCCAACCAATCCGTGCTGCGCGTTTCCGACAAAGCCAAACTCATATCCCGTAAAGGTCGCGCGGGGGGCGACGCCATATCAAAGCGCGCAGGTCCGGGCTCTAGGAGCAGCGGAAAACAGGGTTGACCCGATTGTGCCGCCAGCCAGCTTGACACCAAGTAAGCATGATAGTCGTCAAACACAGATGCGTTCGCCACAGCCGTTGCATGGGTTGCGCGCAATGCCGCCATCACGGCACCCTCCCAAATCGCACTGGGCTTTTCACCAGAATACCGCAAAGCAATGCAAATTTCGGCCAATAAATCATAGTTTTGATCCAAATAGGCCAGCAACCCTGCATAGGTTAAGCTGAGGATCGCCGCGCGCGACAGCCCTGGATCGCGACGCCCATATTCGCTTAGATAAAACACGATGTGGGTCAGTTCGTAAGATGCTTTTTTATTCGGAATTGCAAAGGTATCCGAGCGATTGATGAAGCGGTGCAAGCGTTCATCCAGCCGCGCATCACGCAGCCCAAAATCGCGTCGCGACAACAATCGCTGCGCCTCGGCGCGTTGCAAATCCGACAGTTCAGCTTCTGGCAAACCTTGTTGCGCAGCCCAATGGCTGAGCGCCACGCTTTTGTGACCCGGCATGCCCAAATCTTCAAGATCCATGCAGATCGACAACAGGAACCGATAATACTGCGGAAATTCGCCCAGCCGCGCTTCAATCTGTTCGTAGATGACTTCGTAATGTTGCAACACGTCTGCCGCGGGTTGGTTGGTACATTCCAAGATATTCAGGAATTCTGCGTTTTCCTTAAGCCAAAACACGTCATCTTCGGTACGGCGATCAACAGAAAATACCGTGGCGTGTTGCGCCAACCGCTGAGGCAGCGGCTGGCGGTGCTGTCGGACATTCAGTGCAATAACGTTTTTCATGTCTCAATCCGTTGGTGGTGCACCGAACGTCTGCGTATCAAGAACCGGAGGAGAAAAGACCTGTGGCCTCGCCGGTTTGCGACGTCGATGCGGTGGTGGGCGCGGAGCCCGAAGAAAATGCGCCCGTTGCAGCGCCATCAGTGATCATGCGTGTCGCGGGGCCAAAACTTGGGGCGGACCCGGACGAAAAAAGCTCAGTCAAATCGCCACTACGTGCAGCGCTTGCAGTTGGCGCAGAGCCGGACGAAAACATTTCGGTGCCCTCACCGGAAATCACGTCAGAGCGCAGCACTGGCGCCGATCCCGACGAAAATGCGCCAGTCAAATCGCCCAGCAAAGCGGCGCTGGACAGGGTTGGCGCAGAGCCGGACGAAAACATATCCACAGCATCTCCTGACATCATGTCACTTTGCGCAGGGGCCGACCCAGACGAGAACATCTCTAATCCGAAGCCATCGGACATTGTTGTTTCTGCTAATGTAACATCTTGGTTTTGAACTGTTTTCAGTAAGGCACTCATTGTCGTCGCTCCAGTTTGAGTTGGTTGTATTGCCAACAAACTGCACACGCTTAAGGAGAGTAATACAGCAGATTTTCTCTAATAAAGTCTTAACCCTCCGACTTATCCACATGAGCTTTCCGCCCCATCTATTGATTGATTATTTACAATATTTTTGACACAACCTAAAGCAGAAAATGTTATCCACAAGACAACTTTCTAGGGAGCCCCGGCTTGAAAGTCATGTTTGTAAATAGAGGGTTAACAAGAATCGCGTCTTGCGCCGCTCAGATCGACCCGGATATTCAACATAGAGGCCGCAAAAAGGGACCCGCATATGCGAATCGCAACGTTCAACATCAATGGAATCAAAGCCCGCGCGCAGGCCCTGCCTGACTGGTTGGACGCAGCACAGCCGGATGTGGCGATTTTGCAGGAAATAAAGTCTGTCGACGAAAACTTCCCGCGCGCGCTATTTGAAGAGCGCGGTTATAATGTCGAAACGCATGGTCAGAAAAGCTTCAACGGCGTCGCGATCCTGTCCAAACACCCGCTTGAGGACGTCACACGCGGCCTGCCGGGCGACCCGGACGACGCACAAGCGCGCTATATAGAGGCCACAGTGGTTGGCCAAGCGCATGCCATTCGCCTGTGTGGGTTGTATTTGCCCAACGGCAATCCCTGCCCCGGTCCAAAATATGACTATAAACTCAGCTGGATGACGCGCCTAAAACAGCGTGCGCAGGATTTGTTGTCCGACGAAACGCCCTTTCTGATGGCGGGGGACTATAACATTATTCCGCAAGACGAGGATGCGCGCCGCCCCGAGGCTTGGCATCAAGACGCTTTGGCCCGCCCCGAAAGCCGTGCGGCGTATCGCGAAATCCTGAACCTTGGGCTGACAGATGCGTTCCGCGCCCGTGTGTCCGGACCTGAACATTATTCATTCTGGGATTATCAAGCCGGGGCTTGGAATCGTGACGATGGGATCCGCATCGATCACGTCTTGCTGTGCCCTTATGCGGCGGATTGGTTGCGCGACGTGGGGATCGACAAGGATGTGCGCGCCGGGGAAAAACCGTCTGATCACGTCCCTGTTTGGGTGGATCTCGCGCTGTAACGAAAAAGGCCGCCTCAAAAGGACGGCCTTTAACATCACTATTCCAATGACTTAGCTGATTTTCAGAGCGGAACGCGCGCCTTTGAACACCAATGCAGCAATCACGGCTTTCAGCACATCCCCAATCAAGAAAGGTGCCACGAAGTAGACCCAGTAGAAGTTCGTGAAGTCCTTGCCGACCCAGCCTGCCTCAAGTCCCGTCAATCCAGCAACCGCCATCGGCCAGGCTACGCCGGGAATATAAAGCGCCAGGGACACCAACGTGCAGATCAACGCCGTTGACACAACACTTTTGGTCCAGCCACGCTCAGAGGCAAAACCAACGCCCCACGCCAATCCCACAAATCCGACCAAGAAACCCGCAGTCGGTCCAAAGAACGCAGCGCCATTGCCCGCATTTGCAAAAACCGGCAACCCCATCGCGCCTTGCGCCAAATACGCCAGAACGGTCACAGCGGCCAAACGCGACCCGAATGTCAAACCCACCAAAACAATTGCCAAAGTTTGCAAAGTCATGGGCACCGGAAACATCGGCACACTGATTTGCGCGGCCGTGGCAATAAACAAGGTGCCCGCCAGCACCAAGCCAATATTTTTCACAAGTGTCGAAGGGCCAAAAGCCGCTTGGAGCAAAGTCATAAATGCATATTCCTATCGTTGCTTCGCATCATTTAAGCGGCATTTGTGGCGCGGCTGTCACTAAAGTCAACCGCCACACCCCTTGCGGTTGCGCAAACAACCTGCCAAATCCCGCCTATGGACACCGAAACACCCAAAACCGCATTAATCACAGGCGCCTCGCGTGGTCTGGGCGCTGGTTTGGCCGAAGCCTTGGCCGCTGAGTATCACATTGTTGCTGTCGCGCGGACAGTTGGCGGGCTGGAAGAACTGGATGATCGGATCAAAGCCGAGGGTGGCAGTACCACACTTGCGCCAATGAACGTCACAGATTCCAAAGCGATGGCAACGCTATGTCGGGGCATTTATGACCGATGGAACGGCTTGGATCTGTGGATCCACTGCGCCATTCACGCCGCCCCGTTGGCCCCGACCTCTATGTTGGATGCCAAGGACGTGGCGAAATCCATCGCCTGCAATGTCACGGCCACTGCAACTTTGATCCCTTTTGTCGCGCCCTTATTAGGCGATGATGGGCGTGCCGTGTTTTTGGATGATCCACGGGCGGGGCAGAAATTTTTTGGCACGTATGGGGCCACGAAGGCGGCACAGATTGCCCTTGCGCAGAGTTGGGCGGCGGAAACCCGCAAGACCGGCCCTGATGTGCGTATCGTCACGCCCATAGCCACAGCGACAGCCACGCGGGCGCGGTTCTTTCCTGGCGAAGATCGCGCAGCTTTGGCCGATATTCACACGGCCGCCGCCGATATTTTGCGCCAATTGGATCAGAAGTGAATCCTTGCCGCCACAGGCATGGCGCAAAACATAAGCTCTGACTTGCCCGAACCGCCCTGCGCGCCTATCAGGATGCAAAACAGGCGGACAGGGCGAGCGAATGCGTATTTTGATCACAAATGATGATGGTATCGGCGCACCTGGCCTGGTGGTACTAGAGGCGATTGCCCATGACCTTGCTGGTCCTGACGGCGAAGTCTGGGTCGTGGCCCCCGCGTTTGAGCAATCCGGTGTCGGGCATTGTATCAACTACACCAAGCCCACACTGATATCGCAAATGGGTCCGCGCCGCTTTGCCGCCGAGGGATCACCTGCAGATTGCGTTTTGGCGGGTGTGCACAATGTGATGCCGCAACGCCCTGATCTGGTCTTATCTGGCGTCAATCGGGGCAACAATTCGGCGGAAAATACGCTTTATTCCGGCACTATTGGTGCAGCAATGGAGGCTGCCCTGCAAGGTTTGCCCGCTGTTGCGCTGTCGCAATATTATGGGCCGGACAATGTCAATCTTGCGGATCCGTTTGAAGCCTCGGCGCAGTACGGCGCCGCTGTTGTGCGCTCTATTCTCACAGCGGGCTTTGATCTAGAAGCCGCCTACCCCTTGTTATACAACGTAAACTTTCCACCGGTCGCAGCACGTGATGTTAAAGGGGTGCGCGCGGCTGCCCAAGGCCGTCGTCCCAATGTCCATTTCGGCGTGGAACCCTTTGCCTCGCCGTCAGGGCGGCAATATTTGTGGATTAAGGGCGGGGATCAACGTGTCACACCAGCGCCCGACACGGATGCCGCAGTAAACTTGGACGGCTACGTATCCGTAACACCCATGCGGGTCGACCTAACGGATTACAGCGCCTTAAGCATCCTGCAGGACGCATTATGATCACCGATCTGGCAGAACGCCAAATGCAGTTTGTCTATGCGCTGCGCTCGCGCGGGGTGACCGATATGCGCGTCCTCAGCGCGATGGAGCAAGTCGACCGCGGGCCTTTTGTCACCGGGCTGTTTGCCGAGCGCGCCTATGAAGACACACCGCTGCCCATTGCCTGTGGTCAGACAATTTCGCAGCCATCTGTCGTGGGCTTGATGACCCAAGCGCTGGAACTTAATCCGCGCGACAAGGTGCTGGAAGTTGGCACTGGATCTGGCTATCAGGCCGCGATTCTTTCGAAACTGGCCCGTCGGGTCTATACTGTGGATCGTTTTGATCGGCTGGTACGGGCGGCGCGCGCGTTGTTCAAAGACATGGATCTCAGCAATATTACGCCGATGGTGGGCGATGGATCGCATGGATTACCCGATCAAGCGCCATTTGATCGTATTATCGTGACCGCCGCCGCCGAAGATCCACCCAGCCCGCTCTTGGCGCAACTTAAAATCGGCGGTATTATGGTATTGCCAGTGGGGCAATCTGATGCGCTCCAAAGTCTGATCCGCGTGCGCAAGACGCAATATGGTTTAGAGTACGATGAGCTGCGCAGTGTACGCTTCGTCCCGCTGATTGAAGGCCTTGGAAAAGAATAGTTTAGACAAAACGTCTGAATGCGATGACGACGAAATTTGACACTGCGAAGCCTTGGACAACGAAGGCGCGGTTTGAGGGTGGTGATAGAATGAGTACAAAATTAACCGCACGTTTGGCCCTGTGCACTGCACTTGGTTTGCTATTGTCGGCCTGCGAAACTTATGATTCAGATCTGCGGGGGGTCTCTGGTGGGTTTAACACCGCACAAGCGGCCCAAAACGCAACCGCGACACGCCCAGAACCCGATGCGCGCGGCATCATATCCTATCCGACCTATCAAGTCGCAGTTGCGCAGCGTGGAGACACGGTCAAAGAAGTCGCAGCACGCGCAGGTGTAGATGCGCAAGACCTTGCGAAATTCAACGGCCTGCCACTCGATGCACCCCTGCGAAGCGGCGAGGTCATCGCCCTGCCCCGTCGCGTCGCTGCAACAAATGTGACGGCGCCGTCCGCCCCGGCAAATGTTGATGTGACCAGTTTGGCTGGGCAAGCAATTGAGTCAGCACCTGCGACGAATGCCACGCCAGCCGCACGTCCGTCAGAAACAGCAGAGCCCATTCGTCATAAGGTCACGCGCGGTGAAACAGCATTTTCAGTCGCGCGGCTTTATAAGGTGCCTGTGCGGTCTTTGGCCCGGTGGAATGGTTTGGGGCCACAGTTCAGCATTCGCGAAGGTCAGTTTTTGCTGATCCCAACGCCGGGTGTCGCGTCTCCGCGCCAGACGCAAGTCACAACAGTTCCAGGGCAAGGCACACCGACCCCAACACCGCCATCTGCAGAAAAGCCGCTGCCCAAAGACACCACACCGCCTGCAGCGCAAAAACCTGCAGAAGTGCCCAAGCCCGATTTAGGTCCGCAGACAAAGCCAACAGCGACGGGGCGTTTTGCCTATCCGGTTCAAGGCAGCATCATTCGAGATTATGCGAAGGGGCGCAATGAGGGCATCGATATCAAAGCAGCACCCGGATCTGCAGTGAAGGCCGCGGATGTTGGGATTGTTGCTGCAATTACAGAAAGTGCCGAAGGTGTGCCGATTATCGTTGTGCGGCACGCAGATAATCTGCTGACGGTGTATGCCAACGTGACGGATGTTCAGATCAAGAAAGGCGATCAAGTGCGCCGTGGGCAGTCGCTGGCAAAGCTGCGCGATGGAAACCAGTCTTTCGTACATTTTGAAGTGCGGCGCGGTTTTGAAAGCGTAGATCCTAATTCGTTTTTGAATTGATCGCTCACCTGTGTGCGGGCCCTTTGGATGCGGGCACAGCCAGATCCTTAAAATTTTCGGGCTGCGCTAAATCGAAACGCCTTTGCGACCCGCAAGATCCACAAAAAACTGCCAAGCAACGCGGCCTGAGCGTGCACCCCGGGTTGCTTGCCATTCGATGGCTTCCGCGCGCAAATCAGCATCCGAAATGGACACTGCATGGGCATCGCAATAGCCCCGGATCATTTGCAAATACTGATCTTGATCACAGGGATGAAAGCCCAACCAAAGACCAAATCTATCTGACAGGCTGACCTTTTCCTCAACGGCTTCGGATGGATTTATCGCAGATCCGCGTTCATTTTCGATCATATCCCTGGGCATAAGATGGCGTCGATTTGAGGTGGCATATAACAGGACATTATCGGGTCGTCCTTCCAGGCCCCCATCCAGCACGGCTTTCAGAGACTTGTAATGCTCATCATCATGGCTGAAGCTGAGATCATCGCAAAACAGAATGAAACGCCCTGCAGCACCGCGCAGCAGGTTTAACAACCGCCCAACCGATGGAAGATCCTCGCGTTGCAACTCAACCAACTTCAGATCTTCATGTGATACCTGAACATACGCATGTATTGCCTTAACAAGGCTTGATTTTCCCATACCGCGCGCACCCCAAAGCAAGGCATTATTGGCAGGCAAATGCGCGGCAAACTGTTGGGTATTTTGCACCAAAGTATCCCGTGCGCGTTCTACACCAACAAGCAAACTTAGATCAACTGCGCTGATCCTTTCGACTGGCTCTAAGCGATCTGGATCCACGTGCCAAACAAACCCGCTGGCCGACGACCAATCTGGCGCGGCTTGTGGGGGTGGTGACATGCGCTCTAGCGCCGCAGCGATCCGCGTCAAAGTTGCGGGATCGCTCATGGCTCTGCCCGGTCATCGTCATCATCAAAATAACCATCGGCCGCCAGATCAGCTTCGCGCTTTTTCTCAACACGCTTCACTAGCTGGATCGAAATTTCATACAAGCCATACACAACCGTAAATAGGATCAACTGCGTGATCACGTCTGGTGGCGTCACCAAAGCAGCCAGCACCAAAATCGCAACAACGGCGTATTTACGAACGTTTCCAAGGCCTTCCGAACTCACCAAACCCGCCTTGCCCATCAGGGTTAACAGAACCGGAAGCTGGAAACACAGACCAAAGGCCATGATGAATTTCAGTGTGATATCCAACGATTCGTTCACTTTCCCGAAGAAGGTGATCGTCGCACCACTGCTACTTGTCATCGTCGCGCCCCCAAGACCCAAGTCCGACAGACCGACATCAGGCGGCAAATTACCTGCCCCACCCGAAGCCAAAACCCGCGCAAACACAGACGAGATATCTGCAAATCCTAAGAAAAACGACATCGCCAAAGGTGTTACAACAAAATGCGCAAAGCTTGCCCCAAGCAGAAACATGACCGGGGCAGCGATCAGAAACGGTAAAAACGCATTCTTTTCCGTGCGATACAGCCCTGGTGCCACGAAGCGCCAGAGTTGATGACCAATCACCGGGAAGGCCAAGGCAAAGCCAAACACCATGGAAATGCGAAACAAGGTAAACAGATATTCCTGCGGCGACGTATATTGCAACGTTGGTGAGGGATCCCCCAAGGCGCGCAATTCAGCGACAATCGGCTGCAATAAGAACTGTAAAATCGGCTCAGCGACGATGAAGGCCAGGATAATCCCGACCAGAAACGCAATAACCGATCGAATCAAACGCGTCCGCAGTTCGGCCAAATGTTCAATCAAAGGTGCTGAACTGTCGTCGATATCTTCTGTTTGACTCATGCCGTATCCTTGGCCGGGTTAGTGGGGGCCGGATTGGAGGGTGCTGCGTCAGACGCGCCGGAACTTGTTGATGCTGCAGGTATTTTCGCTTCCAGCGCCTCTGCCTTTTTCAGCGCATCTGCCGCCTCGCGGGCTTTGCGTTCTGCAGCTGATCGCGCGGACGCGGCCTGGATTTTTGCAGCGGCTTCGGCGCGCTCTGCTGACAGCTTTCCGGTCTCACTTGTCGGATCCAAATTCAGATCGCTCAAACCTGAGGTCGCATCTTTCACACCGTCCATGGCCGTCTTCATCGGATTGGCCGCGGCATTCAGATCGCGCTGAATATCTTTGACCCCCGCTTGATCCGCGGCCTGGTTCATCGCACTGGAAAACTCGCGCGCCATGCCTTTGGCCTTGCCCACAAAGCGCCCCACGTTTCGGAACAAGACTGGCAAATCTTTAGGACCGACCACAATCAGCGCAACAACTCCGATGACCAAAAGCTCGGTCCAGCCCAAATCCAACATGTTTCGGCCTTAAACTTTGTCTTTTTCGCCGTCTGGCGTGACATCTTTGGCGACTTCGGCCACCTCGTCTTCCAGCTCTTTGCTGCCCTCGTTGATCCCCTTCTTGAACGAGGTGATGCCCTTGCCCACTTCGCCCATGAGCCCAGAGATTTTGCCCCGCCCAAATAGGACCAGAACCACAATCGCAATCAAAAGAATCCCAGGAAGGCCGATATTGTTCAGCATTTTGTTTCTCCACGTGTTTAGGCCGACCAAGTTCAGCCTGTGTTGCCAGAACTTAGGGGTATGGCTTGGGTTAAGAAAAGCCTGTGCAGATTATTTTAAGGCTCGATCAGGTCAAAATCTCTTGTCGGTTGCTCTATCCGGCGCACTCCTGACATGTTATTGTCAGTAAGTTTTGAAAAATGCAGGTTTACATGCCGCGAAAACAACGTCTTTTCGATTTGGTCACCATTTTGCGCGATGGTAAGCGACATACGGCCGAGGATTTGGCACGCAGCTTAGACGTATCAGTCCGTACAATTTATCGCGATATGGACACGCTGCAGAGCTCCGGTATCCCCATTCGAGGCGCCCGCGGCATTGGGTATCAATCCACAGGACAGATCGCACTACCACCGATGGAAATGAGCCCAGAGGAATTCGAGGTTCTCAACTTAGGGATCGCAATTGTCGCGCAAGCCGGGGATCCCGATATGGCACGCGCCGCGACCCGGCTGGGCGATCGGCTTGAAGCGATGATGGGCACACATTCGATAGCAGACGCGGACACTTGGATCTTTCAAACCTACCCGTTTGGCAATATCGCCCGTGCATTTGGACATATGCCGACAGTGCGCAGCGCGATAAAAGCCAAACAAAAACTGAGACTTGTCTATAATGCACCCAGCGGTCGTGTAGAAACGTATATCTTGCGCCCATTGATCTTAGAACATTTTGGGCGCTTTTGGGCACTTACTGGCTGGTCTGAGACGACAGGCGATTTTGCTGTTTTGCGGATGGATTTGGTCGAGACGGCCACCGCTTTGAATGCTTTGTTTATGGACGAGCCTGGAAAAACGCTCAAAGACAAACGGGCCAATTAGAAAACAAGGCGCGCCCACCAATCAAAACAAACCGAAGAAGCGCTCGGGCAAAGTGTATTGCACGACATCCACCTTGTTCATGTCAAAGTTAAAATACCCCGTGTCCCCCCGTGGTCCCCAGGTGGCGTGCATGTGATCGCGCATCCAACTCAAATCAAAGCCGGCGCGATGCGGAATTTTAGCAAACGCGTCAAATACCTCACGGTCCGCCCCACGTTCGGCGCTAAACCAGTGTTTGCCGATGGACGGGTTCTTGTGCCCAGCCCCAACCGATTCAGCCAGGGCGTTGCGTTGATCCATGACACCGCAATAATTTGCAAAGTCGCAAAACTTTAGATGAAACAAGTACAATTCTGGGGGTGATAACAGATCGGGCTGTTTTGCATAATGCCCACCCCGAGACAATTTCGTTGCCGTAGAAACAATGCCAGGCTTTGCATAATGCGCAGCGGTGCGCACATAGCGACGTGGTCCAAGGATTTGTCGGTCGGCCGTGTCAGATTCCAGATTAGGTCGATGGATAACCTCAAGACCCAGGGGCGTATAGACCTGACCACCTTTCGCGGCCTTAAGCCAATCCAACAAGGTCTGCCCAGTTTGAGGATCGACGACAATCAACTCATCAACATCACCGACGATAACATGGCGGTAATACTTGCGCAGCCCATCCACAAACCCGTTTAGCATGCCCCAACGTTTCACATCGAAATTCCGGTGCGGATCACCCGGAATACCGATGACATTGCAGCCGGCAGCCAAGTCTGCGACCAGCGATCCCCGCCCATGGTTGACAATGTAACAATTTTCGCGCCCAAAAAGCGCACCGTAATGCCGCAACCATGCTTTCAGAAAAAATGCATCATCTCGAACCATTGTCAGGGCCGCAGCAGTCTGCATCAGGTGTTCCATTTCTGCCATATTGATAAGCGTGGATGCACATCTAACGCTGTCGTGTTCAAAAAAGAACAGCTAAGTTCAGCCTTAATTCCAAGTTATAGGCGGGCTTGAACGTGGATCTGGGTGATTTCAAAGACACGGGCTGTTTCGTTAAACGCACAGGCCCCACAAAAATTACGCGTTTTCAAGTCCTTGGGGAAAGATCTTCAGGAACTAATTATCTTAAACGTTTGCTTGGACGCAATACATCCTTACGCCCGACCGAAGATTTAGGATGGAAGCATGGCTTTGTGCAAACTATGGCCATACCTCCGGATTTCGCCGTAATTGGAGTCGTTCGACGCGCCGATGATTGGGCGCGTTCGATGCATGCCCGTCCTTGGCATAGCCAGTTGGATCTACGGTGTTTGGAGTTTTCGGAATTCTTACGCAGCCCCTGGGACAGCTTCATTGATCGAGGCCGCTTTTTCCCAGGCCTGTCAGAATGGGGCGCAGATTTGCAATGTTTGCAACAAGACCGCCATCCGCTTACAGGACAAGCTTTTTCGAATATCCTTGAGATGCGGCGTGTGAAACTGAGCGGTCTACTCAGTTATTTGGAACGTCGGTGCACTTTTGTTTTGGTTCGGTGTGAAAATGCGATCCATTCACCAAAGCAGGTCCTAAACCATATAGCGCATCATCTTGACCTCGAAGAGATCAAGTCCGTCAAACCGGTCCACAAACGCCAAGGATTCCGGTTCAAAAGCTTTGTTGATGCCCGTCCTGATACGCCGGACACCCTGAGCCACAAAGATACAATCTTTCTGCGCAGCCAACTGGATATAAAGAGCGAGAAAAACTTGGGATATGAGTATTGAGAAAGTGGCGCGGTTGACGGGGCTCGAACCCGCGACCCCCGGCGTGACAGGCCGGTACTCTAACCAGCTGAGCTACAACCGCGCGTAAGGGCGGAATACGGTAGGTACATTGCCGCGTCAATGGGCAAATTACGACAATTCGACAAAAAAATTTCATCGCTTCGTTGCAAATTTTGCGAATGCAAAAAGCGACGATTTTGTCTTTCGGCATCGCAGAAAAGACAGTTTTTTTGCAACACAAACGTCCCGATTGCCCCATGACACCAAAAGTACGCCTGACTTATTTCAAAGCAGATCAGAGACAGCAATTTGCCGAAACAGGCTGCGAGACAAAAACAGATACCTCGCGCTAATAAAGCCGGAAACGCTTGTACCCTATTGCAACATGTCTTTCAGTCTTAAACGCACCCGCAATCCAGTCCCATCTGGACCAGGCCCAGCCCAAATGTCGCCACCGCAATGGGCCACAATCCTTTGAACGGTTGCCAGCCCCATACCACTTCCGACCACATCATCCTTCCGTTTGAGTGTGATCATCGGTTTGAATATCCGAGCAAGGTCTGAGCGGTTCACCCCAGGACCGTTATCCGTGAAGGTCAGTGTAACTGTATCCCGGCGACGTTTTGCACGAATGCTCAGAACCGGGTCATCCGTGTTGCAATGACGTCCAACATTATCCAGCATAGTCTGGAAAAGAATAAAGGCATCGCCGTACCCCATTGTCATGTTTGGCTGATCTTCTTCGATATCAAGACGAACATGTTGCGCAGATGGGGTTTCTAAATAAACCCGTTTGGCAAGATCATAGACGGAGAATGTCGAAACACTCTGTTGCTTTGCTGTGCGTGAATAGACAAGTAAATCCTGCAACATTCGGTCAAGCCGCTTGGCGTGCCGTTCCAACAATTCGAAATTTTCAAGTAAATCCGCACTAAGATCAATGTTCTGCTCGCGCAGATCATCGCGCAGCCACTGAGGTACTTCAGACAAAGCACGCGCAGAGGCACGCAGATCATGGCTTACGATATACACAAAGTCATCAAGTTCACTGGCTGCATCTTGACGTTCGACCCGCGTCAAACCGGTTGTTTTCCGTCCAGGAACCTGTTGGGCTGCGCTTGCCATTGTAACTACCTATGTATTGTTCGTCTTTTACATCACTTGCGAAGTTATTTGCCCGCCCCACCACGTACCAAAGACAGGATTAAGACCGCGTAAAATCACGGGCTATTAGATGGAAACAATTGTCTAAAACACGAAATCGATTTCGTTGAGAGTATGTGAACTTAAACCCGTTACAAACGCCGCATCCCCTTCGCCAAAATCGATGCGCAGACCGACGGCACGATCCTCGGCCAAACTCTGGAGCTCTGTAAAACCAGTCAGCTCGAAAGCAGAAACGTCGATGACGTCTTCACCCGATACAAAATCGCGCAGTTCTTCAAAGTCCATTCCCGGCAAAAGTTCAAACACATCAAATCCGCCAGCTCCTAGCAAAACATCAGAGCCAGATCCGCCCGACAACGTATCATCTCCGTTTTCGCCAGTTAAGTAATCGTCACCGCCTCCGCCATACAAGCGATCTTGGCCTGCGCCGCCTTTGATATTATCGGCACCGCGGTCCCCAAAAATAGTGTCATGTCCAATGTTACCCCGCAAGATGTCCGCCCCACCCTGGCCATGCAGCACATCCGCATCGCGTCCACCGGAAATGTAGTCATCTCCCGCCCCGCCATAAATGGTGTCTGTACCGCGCAAACCATTCAGATTGTCATCCCCAACGCCACCCGAAATAAGTTCATTGCCCGTATCGCCTTCGATGGTGTCATCCCCGGCATCCCCGAACATGCGGTCATTGCCACCCTTCGAGCGCAGAACGTCGTTGCCTGCGCCGCCGCGCAACTCGTTAAATCCACTATCGCCCACTAGAAAATCATCAAATTGCGAACCAATCAAAGCATCAATATCGCGCAAAAGATCTGCGCCCGCGCCACCCGTATCCTGCGCTTTGCCCTGGTCTTTAAGACGAACGATGACGCCTGCGCCCACATCGGAATAATCCACGAAATCAACCTCGGCTCCGCCGAAAACCGTGTCGGACCCCAGTCCAGGACGAAACATGTTACGCGCCTCAGTTCCTGTCAGCACATCATCTTGGCTGGTGCCTTGCACATTTGAAAAACCAGAGATCTGATCGCCATTGGCATCACCACCGCTTACAGATTGAACGCTCAGATCAACATCGACAGCCCCGACTGATCCAGCATAGCTGATCCAATTGACGCCCTCCCCCCCAATCAGGACATCCGCGCCCGCGCCTCCTTGTAAAAAGTCATCACCGGTCCCGCCAAACAATGTGTCATCACCGATCCCGCCGTAAAGCTGGTCATTTCCGCTGCCACCATGCACCAAATCGGACGCGTCACCGCCAAAAATCTGATCCGCACCGCCATTCCCCGCCAGCGCATCCGCACCTGCTTCACCGCGCAGAATATCGTCGCCAGGGGATGCGGTACCCTCTGCAATATTCAACGAAAACTGCAATGTTTCCCCGTTGCGTAGCAGCAGATCAAGCGTAACTTGATCCGTATCATCGACTGTTAGACCGTCGATTTGGACATTCAAAAGAGACCCTAAGCTGGTGCCAGAAAACATCTCCCCCGCAAATGATTGAACTTGAATACCATTTACAAAAAAGCTTGCCGAAACGATCATGTCGCCATCCGGCACATCCCCCAAGAAGGCCCCGGTGACGTCAACAGCCGTGTCGACACGTTGAACAGATCCATTGCTTAACCCATCATCGACAAGATCCAGATCCCCCAAATCAGCATGGATCCCGTACCCAACAGCCCGTATCGTCGCATCCAAACCCGCCGGTGCGCGCAGCGTCGCGACTTCGTCTAAGTAATTCTCATCCGATAGCGCGGCTCCGTCTGACAGGAAAAACACATGATTTTCCCCAAGTCCCATATCCTGCAACGCATCGATACTGGCCTGCAGCGCGCCTTCAAAGCGGGCAGATCCGCCGACCTGCGCAGTATCCCAATTGAAACTAGCCGCGATGCCATTGACGCCGTCAAACACCACCTGTGTGCCACTATCAAACGCAATCACCCGCAAATCAGCATCCAAAACACCCGCCTGCGCGAAGGACAGTGTCAGGCTGTCAAAGCCCGCGATTGCGTGATCTATCAAGCGGTTATCAAGCCCATCCCCATTTCGATCTGCAATCCAATCAGAACTGGGGTTTTCGCTGTTCATACTTGCAGACACATCCAGCAAGTACACAAGGTTCAATCCGTCTTCATGCCAACCAAACCGGCTGACATATATGTCGCCCTCAATCTGAGTTTGTTGACTTTCCAACGGCATGGAAATCGATATTTGGACTGGCCCGCCTGCAACGCTAAGACCTGTGGTCTGAACCTGCCTTTGAACAGCATCACCGTCCCCACTTAACGCATCCGCGCCATCGCCCCCAATCAACAAATCATGCCCGCCGCCGCCCAAAACGACATCGTCCCCTGCGCCGGCCTCAACCACATCATCGCCTGCCCCGGCGCGCACGGTGTCGGCCCCCGCAGCGGCCAAAACCACATCATCACCGGCTTGCGCATCAAATTGTTCCGCACGTACCGACCCCAGAAGTGTGTCATTGAATTCGTTGCCAAAATAGGCCGTTTGCTCAAAGAACCCGTTTACGTCGTAATTGACGATTGTATCCGCCAACCAATGCGGGATTCCAAATTCCATTGCTTCTGTCACGGGGCCAGATAATGCGTTGATTTGTGTGCTTACATCGGCAGCATCATCGCCTTGGGTCGCAAAGCTGAGAATACTGATCGACTGGCCGGGATCTAAGCTAAGATCAAAGGAAAGGCTGGCAAAATCAATCTGTTCGTATGCCGCGCGATCCGCAAACCGGGTCCCGTCGCTGAATGCAATCCCAACAGCGGGATCATTGCCCAAACCGTCATCATTGACCCAATTCAAATCCATTGCAGACAGCTCTGCATCCCCATCAGAAGACGACGGTATATGCGTATCGATGTCCGAGCCAAAATTTGTTGTGACACGCATGCTGTAAGTCTGAACAAATTCCGAGACATTGGTGACCGTGTCGATAAACCGCGCCCAACCCAAATGTTCAGGCACATAAATCCGCCGTTCTAGGCTAACGTCACGATCTGACAGCGCTGTGCCGGGATGCAGTACCACCTGCCTTCCGTCCAATTCCAGCGTCGCAGTGGCAACAGGACGAATATCCGGGTTCTCTAAACCCGAATCAAACGCATCGTCACTGCCATCGCCAATGCGGCCATCATCCCGGATATCCCAAACGAATCCGGATCCATCAATTAAAGTCAGCGGTACATTTACACTCATGGCATCCCCCGAAGCCTGCATCGCGCTCAAAGGCCGCATAGCTTCGCAGAGTGTTCACCAATAGACTCAAAAAAAACCTAATTTGGCCGTGTATTTGACTGAAAGTAATTATGATTTTCTGAAATATTTACACAATCCGTGAAAAACGGTTGGTGTTTGGTGGGTGATGAGAGGCTCGAACTCCCGACATCTTCGGTGTAAACGAAGCGCTCTACCAACTGAGCTAATCACCCGATACGCGCCTTTTAAGACAGCTTTGGCATCGCATGCAACCCCTGAAACTACAGCTTTCTTTGAATCCCGTTTTCGACCGCATAAACAACACCTTGCCCACCCGGCATAGCCCCAAGATCAGCACTTGGTCGTTTCAATGCAACACATCGCAACATGCGGGATGTTATTCCATGTGTGACACAAATGGCAGGCCCGTCCAGCGCATCTAAGAAATCTTCGCAGCGTTGGCGCAGCGCTTTGAAGCCCTCCCCACCTGGCGCATGTTCATAAAGCGCCAAAGGCCCGTCTGGTGTGTCGTTCAGCGTCTGCCCGCTGACGGACAAGCCCGCCCGCAATTTGCCCGACCAGGCGCCAAGCTCGATTTCACGCAAACGATCATCGGTTCGCAAATGCGTGACATGACGCGCCAGGGCAATCGCAGCCGTTTCAATGGCCCGCCCTTGGGGACTGATCCAAATCTGAAACTGTGACAAATCCAGGGACGACAACGTCGCGCCTTGCGCTTCAGCTTGGGCACGTCCCTTCTGTGTCAACGGTGAATTCAACGCCCCCTGGAACCGCCTTTCGGCATTCCACTGCGTTTCACCATGACGCAAAACATAAATCGGTGGATAGTCCATATCGCCCCCCTTGAACCACAAAAGCGCACCCTTTGGATGCGCTTTAGATGGTGGGTGATAAGAGATTTGAACTCCTGACATCTTCGATGTGAACGAAGCGCTCTACCACTGAGCTAATCACCCGCTATTGCGCCTTGGTGCTACAGCATCTCAGGTCTGGCGCGCAAGAGGTCAAACCTCAAAATCACCCATCGTCTTGCCTCGGTTTCCAATTCTGGGCTTACTGTTGGAATGAGTTTTGATCCGACACAGCACAACATGCTGCCCGCCCGCGATTTTTCCGAATTTTCAATCGGCGAGGTCTTTTTTGCCCCGTCCCGAACCATGACTGCGGCGACGTTTGCCGCCTTTCAAGCCGTGAGCGGCGACAATCATCCCATTCACTATGATCGCACCCATTTAGAACGCCAAAGCCGCCCCGGCTTGATGGCACATGGATTTCAAACTTTGGCACAAGCCGCGATTGGCGCATGTCCTTTGGCCCACCAAATGGGGACTTCTCTGATTGGGTTTCTGGACCAAAGCAGTCGGTTTCTCGCGCCCGTTTACGAAGGAGACACCCTTTTTCCTGAGTTTGAAATTACAGCGATGGAGCAGCGCGACACCACTGGCACAATGACCCTAACAATCCGTATTCATAATCAAAACAGCGTTTGCGTTTGCGATGGGCACCAGACGTATCTATTGCGACTGCGCGACCCTAAAATCGTGTAAACACAACCGACTTTGCAAAATTGCATTGAATATTTACATGCCAAGTACAGGACTTCGGCTGGCGAAATTTTATGGTCGAGACACGCGCATTCCCGGCCGCCAGCGTTTTTTTTTGCACCGTTGACTTGCAGATAAGCGATACAGTCAGGTCGTGCTGATGGGGCAGCGCGGCGGACATGAACGTCAAACCTGCAGCCAAAATTGGATTTGCGTCCTTTTTCTTGCCCTGTGTTTTATTGGCAACCGCAGCGATCATGTCTGCTCTATGCAGCATCGTCACCGATCCGTTAGGCTATAATTACAGCGCCAAACAACGTGGGTAACGATCTGAGCTGTTCATTTAGAGCCTGTTCGGCTTTGCCCTGATCTCTGTCCGGCCAGATTTCATTTCCAGCACATCAGAACCAGCGCTATCAAAGGTTGTGGTTGATGCATCCGAAGGTAGTTTCTTCGTGCATAGCTCAAAAAAACCGTATGTTTTGTATCGTATTTCACACAACATATCGCGGATACTTGGACACAACTACCCATGTCTTGACGCGACCTGCTGCAATTAGCAACGTAGCGTCCAGACGGTTTTAAGTTAATGAACAAGAGGACATCCTGATGAAGAAAATCTGTACCGCAATCGTAATAGCCGCCGTTTTGGCGGGCCCTTCCTTTGCCGGGGGTCTGTCAGATGCAACCGTAGCACCACCTGTCGTTATCGCAGACGTCGAAAATACAAGCAGCGCAACCGGTATCGGTCTTGTGGCCTTGATGGCAGCATTGTTGGTGCTGACACCGCTCGGCAAATAGCATTTCTGCGCCTAAACCCTAAGTCGGTTAGGCAAGACAGCCCCGTGATGTCCACGGGGCTTCATTCTTTTCAAGAACACAAAACACAGCCCGGGTATGTTGAAAATCAACGATCCCCAAGCTGCCTCCAAAATCCCAGGCTTAATGCGCAATTGCGCCGATCGCCTCACCTGAAGACGGTGCGGCAGTTAGGGCCGCCGCTTCTTCGGCGGCGGCATCCCAATCGATTGGGTCCGGTGTCGCCGTTAGTGCATGTTTCAGAACCTCTGAGACATGCGACACTGGAATAATTGTCAGACCTTCTTTCACGTTGTCGGGGATTTCTACCAAATCCTTTTCATTCTCTTCTGGAATCAGGACGGTTTTGATCCCACCCCGCAGCGCGGCCAACAACTTTTCCTTTAGCCCGCCAATCGGCATCGCATTTCCGCGCAAGCTGACCTCACCCGTCATAGCGATATCCCGCCGCACCGGGATGCCGGTCAAGACAGACACGATCGAAGTCACCATCGCCAACCCAGCAGACGGACCGTCTTTGGGCGTTGCCCCGTCCGGCACATGTACGTGTATGTCCAGCTTGTCGAACAAAGGCGGCTTCACGCCAATGTCGGGCGCTATAGACCGAACGTAAGATGCGGCGGCGTCGATGGATTCCTTCATCACATCGCCCAACTTACCAGTCGTTTTCATGCGTCCTTTGCCAGGCAATTTAAGCGCTTCGATGTGCAGCAAGTCCCCACCAACCGAAGTCCACGCCAAACCCGTGACGACACCGACTTGGTTTTCTTTCTCCGCAAGGCCGTACCGGAATTTCTTCACACCCAAGAAATCGTCCAGATTGTCTTCAGTGACCGTGACAGTTGTCGCTTCTTTTTTGATGATCTTCGTCAAAGCCTTGCGTGCGACTTTGGCGATTTCGCGTTCCAGGTTCCGCACACCGGCTTCGCGCGTGTAGGTCCGGATAATTTCACCCAATGCATCATCGCCCAGGTGGAACTCAGCCTCTTTCAAACCGTGGTTCTTGATCTGTTTTGGGATCAAATGCTGTTTGGCGATCTCAGATTTTTCATCTTCGGTGTACCCTGCCAGGGAAATGATCTCCATCCGATCCAACAAAGGGCCCGGCATGTTGTAGCTGTTAGATGTGGTTAAAAACATCACGTTTGACAGATCATATTCGACTTCAAGATAGTGATCCATAAACGTATTATTCTGTTCAGGATCAAGCACTTCAAGCATCGCAGACGCCGGGTCACCCCGAAAATCCTGGCCCATTTTGTCGATCTCATCCAAAAGGATCAACGGATTTGTTGTCTTGGCTTTTTTCAACGCTTGAATAATCTTGCCGGGCATAGATCCGATATAGGTTCGCCGGTGTCCGCGAATTTCGGATTCGTCGCGCACCCCACCAAGTGAGATCCGAATGAACTCACGCCCTGTCGCTTTGGCAACAGACTTACCAAGCGAGGTTTTGCCAACGCCGGGCGGTCCAACCAAGCACAAGATCGGGCCCTTCAGTTTCTTTGAGCGTTGCTGAACCGCCAAATATTCGACGATCCGTTCCTTCACCTTTTCTAAGCCAAAATGGTCGTTGTCCAAAACCTTTTGGGCGCGTCCCAGGTCTTTCTTGACGCGCGATTTCGTACCCCAAGGGATTGCCAACATCCAGTCAAGGTAGTTGCGCACAACGGTTGCTTCTGCGCTCATGGGCGACATGTTTTTCAGCTTCTTCAGCTCGGCTTCGGCCTTTTCACGGGCTTCTTTAGACAGGCTGGTCGCGCTGATTTTCTCTTCCAGCTCATCTACTTCGTTCTGACCTTCTTCGCCGTCCCCAAGTTCCTTCTGAATCGCCTTCATTTGTTCGTTCAGATAATATTCGCGCTGCGTGCGCTCCATCTGAGACTTCACACGTGTTTTGATCTTCTTTTCGACCTGAAGCACAGACATTTCGCCTTGCATCAGACCATAGACCTTTTCCAACCGCTCGCTCACGCTGAGGGTTTCCAAAAGGTCCTGTTTTTGTTCGACTTCGATGCCTAAATGTCCAGCCACCAGATCGACAAGTTTACCCGATTCAGTGGTTTCGGAAACCGCGGCCAAGGCTTCGTCAGGCACATTTTTCTTGACCTTAGCGTAGCGTTCAAATTCATCCGACACTGAACGCAGTAAAGCTTCGGTCGTCGCAAGATCCCCCGGCATTTCCGTCAAATATTGCGCCCGCGCTTCGAAATATGCATCGTTGTCGAGGAACTCGGTGATCCGCACCCGTGCGACACCTTCGACCAAAACCTTTACCGTCCCATCGGGCAGCTTGAGAAGCTGCAAGACATTCGCCAACACCCCAGCCTTAAAGATGCCGTCAATTTCTGGATCATCCACAGACGGGTCCATTTGGCTGGACAACAGGATCTGTTTGTCGTCCGCCATAACTTCTTCAAGCGCGCGCACGGACTTTTCGCGGCCAACGAACAGGGGGACGATCATATGTGGGAATACGACGATATCGCGCAACGGCAGCACGGGATAGGAGGCGTTAAGCGGCTCTTGCATGCTCTTTCCTTACTTTTGGCAAACATCTTGGCCCCTGATTAGGCAGCCCCGGACGTTTCCTTCTTTCAGATCACTAACTGTGTCCGGCACGCCGGTCTGTCAAGGCGTGAACGCACAAACCATGTGGTGTCATCCCACAGTGTGCAACTGTTCAAAGTGTCTTGGAAGCCGAAAAGTATTGAAAATACGATCTATAGCCGTTTCTGCTGAACCGGTCGTAGGTCGCCCCCTGCAGGGGCTTCAAACGAACGTCACTGTGGCCATAAGCGTAATCACAGCCCAACTTCCGATGAAAATTGCAAAACGCATGGCAAACAACCCCCTATTTCCAGATCTTCTTTTCATCAGCGTCACCTTAGGATTTCTGAGCCGGGCAGATCGGCGTCAGTGCAGCTTCTAATGGCTTTGAAATTCTCATTTCTGACTTAACGAAATACTAATCCAACGCCCTGTGACCGGAGTCACAAGGCAATTTCTTGTGGATAAATCGGTATAAGTTATAAGACAGTTTGGTCGATCTGTGCACGTACCATCCGCCGCAAGATTTACGTGTTACAAAGGTTCGATATCGCCTTGCGCCCTGCCGTCGTGAAATGCGCGTTGCCATTTATCAAATCGCCCGGCCGCGATCGCATCCCGCATTTCTTGCATCAAATCTTGGTAGTACTGTAGGTTATGCCAGGTCAGCAGCATTGAACTGATGATTTCTTGGCTGCGGAACACATGGTGCAGATACGCCCGCGAATAGCCCCGGCAGGCTGGACAGGCGCAATTTTCATCCAAAGGGCGCGGATCATCCATATGCCGTGCATTCTTGATATTCAGCACCCCATGACGCGTAAACACCTGCCCCGTGCGCCCCGAGCGTGACGGCAGCACACAATCCATCATATCAATGCCCCGCGCCACAGCGCCCACAATATCATCCGGCTTACCCACCCCCATCAGATACCGGGGCTTGTCGACAGGCAATTGCTCGGGCGCATAGTCCAGACAACCAAACATCGCCTCTTGCCCCTCACCCACAGCAAGCCCGCCCACCGCATAGCCCTCAAAACCGATCTCGCGCAAAGCCTCGGCACTTGCGCCGCGCAAATCCTGCTCAAGCCCGCCCTGCTGAATGCCAAACAGCGCATGCCCGGGCCGGTCCCCGAATGCTGCGCGCGACCGCGCCGCCCACCGCATCGACAGCTCCATACTGCGCGCAATTGCATCGCGCGGCGCAGGCAGGCTGGGACATTCGTCAAAGCACATCACAATATCACTGCCCAACAGGCGCTGAATTTCCATCGAGCGCTCAGGCGACAACATGTGCTTTGACCCATCAATATGGGATTTAAACGTCACGCCCTCTTCGGTCAGCTTACGCAAACCGGCAAGGCTCATCACCTGAAAACCACCGCTATCCGTCAGAATGGGCCGCTCCCAGTTCATGAACTTATGCAAACCGCCAAGCCGGTCAATCCGCTCCGCGGTGGGGCGCAACATCAAATGATAGGTATTGCCCAGCAAAATATCCGCGCCCGTGTCACGCACCGA
>JBGCEM010000218.1:0-26117 GCA_045106335.1 Paracoccaceae bacterium
GGCGAGTCATATCCTGGGCAGACGCTCGACGCAGCCCACGACCCGGTGAAAACAGCGACACAGCTTCCAACAAATTGGTCTTCCCCGCGCCATTGGGGCCATAGATCGCAACGGGGCGGGCATCGACTTTGATCACCGCGCGTTTGTGGGATCTGAAATGGGACAGCGTCAATGCGTGCAGATGCAGGTTCATACCCGCGTGATCCTTGGGGCCGTCAGACTCGCATCGGCATGACCACATAGACCGCACTGGGGTCATTGCCCTCGCGCATCAGGGTCGGATCACCGGAGGAATTAAACATAAACACAGCGTTTTCGCGATCAACTTGACTGGCAATTTCCAGTAAGTATTTGGCATTGAAGCCGATTTCCAGCTTCTCATCGCCGTAAGCCACCGCCAGCTCTTCTTCGGCCGCACCGCTGTCTGGCGCATTTACCGACAACACCAAACGATCTTCATCCAAAGACAGCTTCACCGCGCGCGAGCGTTCCGATGACACTGTCGCAACGCGATCCACGGCCTTGGCAAAATCCGACGCATCGACTTCCAGCTTGCGGGTGTTTCCAGACGGGATCACGCGGGTGTAGTCTGGAAAAGTGCCGTCGATGACCTTGGAGGTCAGCGTGATATGTGGTGTCGCGAAGCGGACTTTGGTTTCGCTAACGGACACTGCGATCTTCATATCATCATCGTCCAGCAACTTGCGCAGCTCGTTCACTGTCTTGCGCGGGACAATAACGCCCGGCATATCCGCGGCCCCTTCGGGCAGGTCCGCATCAATCCGCGCCAAGCGGTGCCCATCCGTGGCCACACAGCGTAACACCTGTCCGCCATCCGCGTCCGAGATATGCATATATACGCCATTCAAGTAATACCGCGTTTCTTCGTTCGAAATCGCGAATTTCGATTTATCAAACAGGCGGCGCAAGACCGCCGCATCAGCCGAGAAATTGGCGCTATATTCCGAAGTGGCCATGACCGGAAAGTCTTCTTTGGGCAAGGTCGCAAGGGAAAAATTCGACCGTCCCGCTTCAACAGTTAGGCGACCCGAAGCGCTGTCCCCAGTCAGGGTCACTTGCGCGCCATCGGGCAATTTGCGCACGATTTCGTGCAATGTGGTGGCCGACACAGTCGTTGACCCGGCGCGCTCAACCATGGCTGCGGCTTTGTCCACAACTTCGATGTCTAGATCGGTGGCGCGGAAGGTCACGTCGGATCCGTTCGCTTCAATCAAGACATTGGCCAGGATTGGGATCGTGTTGCGACGCTCGACAACAGATTGCGCCTGAGACACGGCCTTTAGCAGGTCAGCGCGTTCAATGCTAAGTTTCATATCTGTCTCCGGGTGGCAGCAATCTGAGGGCGAAACGTACCCCACCCTGCGCCACGCACAAGTGTTTTGTTCGCGATTTTCGGCGATTGCGGCAAACCGCGCCAGACGGGCCACAGCAGGCCCGTGCGTTTAAGGGAATTGTGGCCTCAGGCTTCCAAAGCGCGGCGCAACATTTCCAGATCTTCCGCAATCTGACCGTCCTGCAACTTCAGCTCTTCGATGCGACGCACACCATGCATGACCGTGGTATGGTCGCGACCGCCAAAGCGCCGTCCAATTTCGGGCAAACTGCGCGAAGTCATCTTCTTACACAGATACATCGCCACCTGCCGTGGACGTGCATAGCTGCGCAGACGTTTAGGGCCAATCATGTCGCTAAGTCGAATGTTATAGTGATCTGACACCTTGCGCTGGATTTCTTCCACAGTGATTTTGCGCTCAGAGGCGCGCAGAACATCCGCCAGGCAATCTTGCGTCAATTCCATCGTAATTTCGCGGCCCACAAGGCTGGCAAAAGCAAAGAGACGCGTTAAGGCGCCTTCGAGCACCCGAACATTGGTCGAAATCCGTTGGGCAAGGAATTCCAGAACCCCGTCATCCATCTGCAAGTCGGGATAGGTCATGCGCTGTTGTTCGACCTTAGATTGAAGGATGCCCAAGCGCAGTTCGTAATCCGTGGGGTGCAAATCAACAACAAGCCCACATTGCAGGCGCGATTTGACGCGATCTTCCAGATCCTTGATCTCACCTGGCGCGCGGTCTGCCGAAATGATGATCTGCTTGTGCTGATCGACTAAGGCGTTGAACGTATGGAAGAATTCCTCTTGCGTGCTGCCCTTTCCGGCGATGAATTGAACATCATCAACCATCAGCACATCAACCGAGCGGAAGATTTCTTTGAAATCCATCATCTTACGGTCGCGCAGCGCTTGCACAAAGCGGTACATGAATTGCTCTGCCGACAGATACAGAACGCTCAGATCAGGGCGACGGGCTTGCAATTCCCAAGAGATCGCATGCATCAAGTGCGTTTTCCCGAGCCCAACACCACCATAAAGAAACAGCGGATTGAACGTGACCGGCCCCCCTTCAGCCACCCGTTTGGCCGCGGCGTGGGCCAGCTCATTCGGTTTGCCGACGACAAATGTGTCGAACGTAAAGCGGTTGTCCAAAGGGGCTGGGTTTAATGCGGACGACGAGCTTGGCTTTGCTGTAAACCGGGTGCGCGGTGCCGATTGGTCTGGGCGGGTGTCTGTGTTGGCAGGGACTTTAAAGCTAAGGCGGCGGATGTTGGCATCATGGCTATGCAGCTCGTGCAGGATGAGGTCTGCAAAATTTTGGCTCACGTAATTGCCCAGAAACGTCGTGGGAACGTCAAACACCGCAACACCGTCTTGAAGACTGTGAAACTTGAGTGGTTCAATCCACGTCGTGTAATTGTTTTGGCCCACCGTCTTGCGCAAGTTCTGCCGCAATTCGCCCCATTGTTCCGTCGTCATCTGCCTAGTCTTTCTTTCGTGTCTTTTTAAACAGCCGGCTCGCGGTCCCACCCCCGAAACGACCTTGTCTGCGCGTCGAATACACCTCGACTGATCAGTGCCAAAGCACCGTTAACGGTCCCAACAACCCAAACTAAGTGATGGTGCCGGTGATCCATGCTTCTGCACGGTCTCACCACCATCTGTGCACATTTTAACAGGCCTGCGATGTACAACAGATGCAATGCAGCAGTATGTTGGAGGCTTACGCCCCCACCATTCTCTGACTTTACGCAACCAGATACCCAATCCGGTCACATCAGAGCCTGTCCCCCAATTTCCACGACTCGCGCCGCACAGCATTGGTACCAATTTCGCCAAGGCTGCATCAACTGATCTTCTATGTTGACTCAGGCTTTTGGTGAAAAGAATCTGTGCCACAGATCGTTTACAGTCATAAAAAAAAGGCGCTGCACCCAGTGCAACGCCTTTTATTCATACTAAATTCTAGACTCTTAGCCCAAAGACTTAACCCGCGCGCTGAGGCGTGAAATTTTGCGGGAAGCTGTGTTCTTGTGATACACGCCTTTTGTCACGCCCCGCATCAATTCAGGCTGAGCTGCGCGTAAAGCCGCCGTTGCTGCCGCCTTGTCGCCGGACTCGATTGCTTCTTCTACTTTGCGCAGAAATGTCCGAATCCGCGACCGGCGGGCTTTATTGACCGCAAAACGGCTTTCGTTTTGGCGGGCGCGTTTCTTTGCTTGGAGCGAGTTTGCCATGTTTTATGGTGTCCTAGCTTTTGTTTCAGTCAATTTCGGATGCATGACGCCCAAAAGCTGCCGGATCAGATCACCGGACGTTTCTTGCCTAAGCGGGCACCACACGCATGTTCATGCGCGGCGTATAGGTCAGCAATGAAAAAAAAGGAAGTGATTCCTTCACGGCACAGAAATTTCGCGCAATGCGGGAATTTTTTCGAGACGGTGTAGCAATTGCGCCACCGTCTCGACGTTTTGTGATTCTATTTATCGCGGAACTGCGCTTCGCGTTTTTCCAAGAACGCTTCCATGCCCTCGGTTTGATCTTCCGTGGCAAACAGCGCGTGGAACAAGCGCCGTTCGGTCAGCAGCCCCTCGGCCAATGGGACCTCAAAGCTGCGGTTCACAGCCTCTTTGCAAGTGCGGGTGGCGATCATCGATTTCTCAGAGATCTTTTGCGCGGCGTTCATGGTTTCATCCATCAGCTTTTTGCTTGGAACAATTCGACTGACCAGACCTGCGCGCTCGGCTTCTTCGGCGTCCATAAACCGGCCTGTCAGATTCATATCCATCGCTTTGGATTTTCCAACCGCTAACGTCAGACGCTGAGAGCCTCCCATGCCGGGAATGACGCCCAAGTTGATTTCAGGTTGGCCGAATTTGGCAGTGTCAGATGCGATAATGAAATCGCACGCCATCGCCAATTCGCACCCGCCCCCCAAAGCATAGCCCGACACCGCCGCAATCACCGGCTTGCGAATCCGGGCTATCCGGTTGGCCGCATCGGCGAATAGGTTCACTTGATTTACGTCGGAAAAGCTCATCGAGGACATTTCTTTGATGTCCGCACCTGCCGCAAATGCCTTGTCTGATCCTGTCAAAACGATGCAGCGCGCGCTGTCATTGCTGTCTGCGGCTTCCAGCGCATCCATCAATTCCCCCAGCAACTGCTGGTTCAGCGCGTTCAACGCGTCCGGTCGGTTCAGTTTTATCAGGCAAATGTGGTCATCTACATCGACGGTGATCGTCTCATAGGCCATGTTTTCAGCGCTCGCTGCTGTTGTCATCAAAGGTTAGGGTTAACACGCATGGCGCATGTTTCAAGCTATCTTTGACAGGTCGGGCAATAGAAGCTGGAGCGGCCCGATTGCACAGCGCGGGCAATGTGACCGCGGCATTCAGGGCCACGGCAGGGGGCATTTTCACGGCCATAGACATCGAAGCTGTGCTGAAAATATCCAAGCTCTCCATCGGCTTGGCGGAAATCGCGCAAGGATGATCCCCCGGCTTCTATCGCGTCGCGCAGCACGTTTCGGATGATGGGCACCAGGGCTTTTATACGGGGTGCCGCGATCCGCCCAGCTTTGCGCAGGGGGGATATTTTTGCGCGAAACAGGGCTTCGCAGACATATATGTTGCCCAGACCAGAGACGATTCTTTGATCCAGCAGGACCGATTTGATTGGGCTCATCTTGCCTTTGAGTTTCTCAACCAGATAGCTTTCGTGAAAATCATTACCCAAAGGTTCAGGGCCCAGCACCGCCAAAAGCTTATGCGCAGGCGCGTGCGCGCTGTCCAAAAGATCCATCGCCCCGAACCGGCGCGGATCGTTAAAGGTAATGCGCGCACCGTTGTCCATATGCAGCACCACATGGTCGTGTTTTTGCGTGGCTGGGTGATCATGCACGAATTGCCCCAACGGATCGCCCGACACCAACATGCGCCCCGACATGCCCAGATGGATCAACAATGTCTCGCCCCGGTCCAGGTCTGCTAGGATATATTTGGACCGCCGCCGCAAGCGCAGCACCCGTGCCCCCGTCAGCCGATCCGCCATATCCACAGGAAACGGCCAGCGCAAATCCGGGCGGTTGACATCTGCGCGCGCGATCACCGCCCCTTCCATGGCCGGGGCCAAACCGCGACGCACTGTCTCAACCTCTGGAAGTTCGGGCATGTGGCGCTTTCCTCTGTCCAAGACGACGCATTGTGCATGTCTTCTGGCACTCTATAACAAGGGTAAAATCGATGGGCTGCAAGAACATGACCGACACACCGGATAAAACGACGCATTTTGGCTTTGAAACAGTCCCCGAGGGCGAAAAGGCCGGGCGCGTGCAGGGTGTCTTTAACTCTGTGGCCAGCAAATACGACATCATGAACGATGTCATGAGCGTCGGGATCCACCGCATCTGGAAAGAGGCGATGATGGATTGGTTGGCGCCGCGTGCGGGGCAAAAGTTGCTGGATGTGGCGGGGGGCACCGGGGATATTTCGTTCAAGTTCCTCAAACGTGCGGGTCATGGCCATGCCACCGTCCTGGATCTGACCGAACCGATGTTGGTTGCGGGCCGTCAGCGCGCCGAAGCCGATCAGATGTCGCAAAGTCTGGATTGGGTGGTGGGCGATGCGATGGCACTGCCCTTCCCAGATAACAGCTTCGACGTCTACACGATCAGTTTTGGCATCCGCAACGTGACGCGCCCGATTGAGGCCCTGCGCGAAGCTTACCGCGTGCTGCGCCCGGGTGGACGGTTGATGGTGCTGGAATTCTCGCAACTGCCCAATCCGGGTATGCAAAAGATGTATGATCTCTATTCCTTCAACGTCATCCCGCGCATGGGCCAGATGATTGCCGGGGATCGTGACAGTTACCAATACCTTGTAGAATCGATCCGCAATTTCCCGGACCAGGACACGTTTTTGGCGATGTTGCGCGAAGCCGGATTTGAGAACGCCAAGTATCGCAACTTGTCGATGGGCATTGCGGCACTGCATTCAGGTTGGAAAATATGATAGGCATACAATAACTTATGCGCGGCCCCCATAATATTATCCGACTGATCCGCACAGGCGCGACCCTGGAACGCACAGGCGCTATGAACGTCGTTCTGGACGCGTTTGAGGCCCCTGCCCCGTTGCGCGTTGTGGCAAAAGCTGCGGGCAAAGCCTTTCGGTGGTTAGGGTATAAGGGCGATCCATCCATGCCGCCTGCGACCCGGGCGTTAACCGCGTTGGGACCGGCCTACATAAAGTTCGGCCAGGTGCTTTCGACGCGCCCCGATGTTGTTGGCGATGATTTGGCAGTGCAATTGCGCGTGCTGCAAGACAAGTTGCCCCCGTTTTCGGTGCAAGAGGCCAAGGCCGAGGTCGAAAAAGAACTGGGCCTGCCCGTCGATCAGATCTTTTCGGACTTCTCAGAGCCTGTCGCAGCGGCGTCCATCGCGCAGGTACACAAAGCAACTTTGGCCGAATCTGGCCAAGAGGTCGCCGTCAAAGTCCTCCGCCCTGGGGTCGAACGCGCGTTTTCCAAGGATGTGGATGCGTTTTACTTGGCCGCGCGCGTGGTCGATATCTTTGCCCCCGGCGCGCGGCGCTTGCGACCCATGGATGTGATCGAACATTTCGACGGCGTTGTGCAGGGCGAGCTGGATCTGCGGCTTGAATCCGCTGCTGCAAGTGAATTCGCGGCCAACACAGATCGGGATGAAGGCTTCCAACTGCCTGCCATCAATTGGAATTATTCGGCGCGCCGGGTGATGACGTTAGGCTGGGCGGACGGTGTGCCGATGGGTGACAATGACGCGATTGATGCCGCTGGGCATGACCGTCGTATTTTGGGCGAACGCGTGCTGAAGCTGTTTTTGATGCACGCCCTGCGCGATGGGTATTTCCATGCGGATATGCACCAAGGCAACCTCAAGGTCGCGCCGAACGGGGACATCATTGCCTATGATTTTGGCATAATGGGCCATATCGACGAGTATACACGCCGGGTTTACGCCGAGATCCTGTTTGGCTTCATTCGCAAAGACTATAAACGTGTGGCCGAGGTCCATTTCGAGGCAGGTTATGTACCACTCGACAAAGATGTTGATGAGTTCGCGCGGGCCTTGCGTGCTGTCGGCGAGCCTATCTTTGGGATGGACGCTACGCAGATTTCGATGGGGCGCTTGCTGACCTATCTGTTTGAAGTCACAGAACGTTTTGGCATGGAAACCCGCACCGAGCTGATCTTATTGCAACGCACCATGGTCGTTGTTGAGGGCGTCGCACGATCCTTAAACCCACAAATCAACATATGGGAAGTCGCTTCGCCAATTGTCACAGAGTACATCACGAAATCAGTTGGGCCGCGGGCGATCGTTTCGGACTTGTACAAAACGGCCCGCGTTTTGTCGCGCTTTGGACCGAAATTACCCGGTTTGGTCGAAACTGCATTGATCCGGCAATCCATTCCGCAACCCGAAGAGCGTCCCAGCTTTTGGCGTTGGATTGTGTTGACCGCAGGTGTTGCTGCCTGCGCGGGTGGTGCAATGGTGTTGTTGGTGGAACATCTCTTCTAAGAGGTTTGGGACCCAGTGACCTACGCCGGATCCCGCTAAACTCACATCCGTTCAATCGCCAAGGCAATCCCCTGACCGCCGCCAATACACATCGTGATCAACGCGCGTTTGCGGGCCATACGTTCTAACTCATACAACGCTTTGATCGTGATGATCGCCCCGGTCGCGCCGACAGGGTGGCCCAGCGCAATCGCACCTCCATTCGGGTTCACACGGGCACTGTCCAGACCTAGTTCTTTGCTGACAGCGACGGCTTGTGCGGCAAAGGCTTCGTTGCTTTCGATCACATCAAAATCGTCCGCAGTTAGCCCAGTTTTTTCAAACAATTTACGGACCGCAGGGACCGGGCCGATGCCCATCACCTCGGGGCGCACACCGGCATGGGCATAGCCCAAGATCCGCGCTTTGGGTTTCAGCCCTGCCTTTTGCGCGGCCGCACCCGAGGCGAGCACAAGGGCTGCCGCCCCATCATTGATGCCAGATGCATTGCCCGCTGTAACCGATCCGTCCTTTTGAAACACTGCGCGCAATCCGTTTAAAGCCTCCAAAGACGTGGCCTTGGGATGTTCATCGACCTCAAAAGGCACCATGTCGCGCTTCACCCGGACCTCAACAGGTGTGATTTGAGACGCGAAATGCCCCGCCGAAATCGCAGCGGCCGCCCGTTCCTGGGAATGCAGGGCAAAGCTGTCCTGATCTTGACGACTGATGTGATGTTCTGCCGCGACATTTTCGGCCGTCACGCCCATATGGCCGGTCCCAAACGGGCAATTCAACGCGCCCAGCATCATATCCAGCGTGTGCACATCGCCCATCTTGGCACCGAACCGTTGATCGGGCACAATAAATGGGCTGCGCGACATGTTTTCTGCGCCACCGGCCAGCGCGAAATCAGCATCGCCCATTGCAATGGATTGAAATGCCGACACAATTGCCTGCACACCAGACCCGCACAACCGGTTAACATTCATCGCAGGGACATTGTCGGGGATCCCGGCCTCTATCGCTGCAACGCGGGACAGGTACATGTCGCGCGGTTCTGTATTGATGACATGCCCGAACACCACGTGCCCGATCTGCGCACCCGCAACACCCGAGCGTTCCAGCGCGGCCTTGCTAACTGCCGTGGCCAATGCCCCCGGTTTGGTGCCCGCCAAACTGCCGCCAAACGTCCCAATCGCTGTGCGTGCGCCGTCTAGAATTACGATTTCTTCGGACATTGGTGCCTCCTAGCTATTCCTGTTTCGGGTTCTATCGTGTTGAGCGTGCATGAGGCCAGCGGAACGTGGGGGCAAAGGCGATTGCATCGCACGTCAGATTTCGGAATGTTGCACAGGGGGACGCGATGGCAGAAAATTCGATTTTAGGTGTGATTGGGCAAACGCCTGCTGTTTGGCTGGACCGTTTGGTGACGCGTGCTGGGGTGCAGGGTCGGATTTTGGCCAAGCTGGATTATCTGAACCCAGGCTTTTCGAAGAAGGATCGCGCCGCTTTATCGATTATTCGTGCCGCCGAAAAGTCGGGTGATCTGCGCGCTGGCCAGACAGTGGTTGAGCTGACATCGGGCAATATGGGCACTGGTCTGGCGATTGTGTGTGGGGTGCTGGGATACCCGTTCGTGGCCGTGATGAGCCGCGGCAACTCAATTGAGCGCGCGCGGATGATGAAGGCGTTGGGGGCCGAAGTTGTGCTGGTCGATCAAGCTCCGGGCGCACAAGTCGGCCAGGTCAGCGGTGCGGATTTAGCCCTTGTCGAGGCCGCGGCACAGCAAGTGACTGAAGACCGCCGCGCTTTTCGTGCAGACCAGTTCAATCATCCCGGAAACGCCCAAGCGCATTATGATGGCACAGGTCCCGAAATGTGGCGCGACAGCGATGAAACTCTGACGGCCTTTGTGGATTTCGCCGGATCGGGGGGGACTTTTGCGGGAACCTTTCGGGCGCTGAAAGCGCGTGCGCCGCGTATGAAGGGCTATATTTGTGAGCCGCAAGGTGCGCAGGTACTGGCCGGGCATGCTGTGCAGCAGGGCAATCATCCTATTCAAGGCGGCGGGTATTTAATGCGCGATCTCAGTGCTTTGCGGGGAATTAAGGCCGATGGCTTTGTGGCCATCTCAGGGGACAGGGCGCGTCACATCACACGGGAACTGGCGCGATACGAGGGCATTTTCGCAGGTTTTTCCGCCGGAGCAAATGTGGCCGCCGCATTAGATTTGCTGGCTGGTTCAGAGCAAGGCGGGATAATCGGCGTCGTCATTTGCGACAGCGGTTTGAAGTACCTGTCAACAGACCTGTGGGACGAGTAATGCGCGCCCCGTATCGCTTAACGCATAGCACGATCCGGCCTCAAACACCGCGGCCGTAAGCGCTTTGCCATAGCCCGCCCCTGTGTCCAGATTGACGCGATTGCCATAATGGGTGGGCACGTCAATGGGGGTATGACCATGCACGATCAACTTGGGATGGGCCTTGTGATATTCATGAAATTCCTGGCGGATCCAGATCAGATCTTCTTCGTCCTGATCTGTTATCGCGACACCCGGACGGATCCCCGCATGCACGAACATCAAATCGTCCGTGGTATGATGCAGCGTTAGATCCTTCAAGAAATCGATATGCGTTTGCGGCACAGCGGCAAGCGTATCGGCATGCACATCTTTCACCCGACGACGACCAGACGCATCAACCCCGTAGGACGCCAGTGTCGTGTCCCCCCCCAAACGCGGATGCAGCCAATATAGCTCAACCATCATATACGGATCGGCCTGCGGCGGTGTTTCCAAAAACATCGAAAACATGCGGTCATGATTGCCCTGTAGGAAAATCCAAGGCCGCTTGGCCGTCTGTCCTTCGATCAATAAATCCAACACGCCACGGCTGTCAGGCCCGCGATCAGTGTAATCCCCAAGGAACACGATCTTCGCATCCGGCCCACCATCGGTTTCGATCAGGTCCAGAACCTCGTGCAATTTGCTGAGTTGCCCATGAATATCGCCAATGGAGTAGATCGGTTCTGACATAGGGCCCTCATGAAAACACCGCGCCAAAATATTCAGCGCGGTGTAAGTTATATTGCAGAGATCGCAGGCCTAGGCCACGTCAAATTCCAGCGGCTTAACCTGTTGGAACATGCCTGTTCCCTCAAGCGTTTTCAGCACATCCGACGGAATTGGGTGGTCAACGTAAAGCAGGGCAATCGCCTCGCCGCCTGCATCTGAACGACCTAGGGTAAAGTTTGCGATATTAACGCCGTTCTTACCCATAGTGTTGCCGAGCAAGCCGATGATGCCGGGAACGTCCTCGTTCGTTGTGTAAAGCATATGATTGCCGATTTCGGCGTCGATCTGGATGCCTTTGATTTGGATAAAGCGCGGTTTTCCATCAGAAAACACCGTACCCGCTATCGAGCGTTCGCGTTTATCTGTAACGACCGTGACCTTGATATAACCTTCAAACACACCGGATTTGTCCTGATTGGTGGTCGAAATTTTGATGCCTTTGTCCTTAGCAATCACCGGCGCAGACACCATGTTCACATCCGGGTTCTGGCGCTTCATGATCCCAGCAACTGAGGCACAATTCAGCGCGGCCAGGTTCATATCCGCAACAGAGCCGTCATAAAGGATGTTGATCGCCTTGATCGGCTCGTCCGTCAGTTGGCCGATGAAACTGCCCAAATGCCCGGCCAGTTTGACCCAAGGGCCCATGACTTTGGCTTCCTCTGCGGTCATGGATGGCATGTTCAGCGCGTTTTCAACCGCACCGTCTAGCAGATAGTTGGCCATTTGTTCAGCGACTTGCAGGGCCACGTTTTCTTGGGCTTCGGTTGTGGCGGCACCCAAATGCGGGGTGCAGACAACGTTGGGCAAGTTGAACAGCGCGTTTTCCTTGGCAGGTTCTTCGGCGAACACATCAAAGGCGGCCCCGGCGACATGCCCGGCCTTCAACGCTTCAGCCAAAGCGGCCTCATCCACAAGCCCCCCGCGTGCGCAATTCACAATTCGCACACCCGGCTTCATTTTGGCGATGGCAGCCGCGTCGATCATCCCGCGTGTCTGGTCTGTTGCGGGCACGTGCAAAGTGATGAAATCTGCACGCGGCAGAAGTTCGGCAAACTCGACCTTTTCGACGCCAATTTTGTCGGCTTTTTCGGCGCTTAGGAACGGATCATAGGCGATCACTTTCATCTTAAGTCCACGTGCGCGGTCACAAACAATGCCGCCGATGTTGCCCGCACCGATAACGCCAAGTGTTTTACCGGTTAACTCTGTCCCCATGAATTTGGATTTTTCCCATTTGCCAGCATGGGTCGAGGCACTGGCTTCGGGGATTTGGCGCGCAACGGCAAACATCATGGCGATGGCATGTTCGGCAGTGGTTATCATGTTGCCAAAAGGCGTGTTCATGACGATCACACCCTTCTTTGAGGCAGCATCTTTGTCGATATTGTCGGTGCCGATCCCGGCGCGCCCGATGACCCGCAGATTGTCAGCAGCAGCCATTATTTTTTCTGTGACTTTGGTGGCCGAGCGTATGGCAAGGCCGTCATATTGGCCAATGACCTCAAGCAAGCGGTCTTTGTCTTTGCCAAGATCAGGTTCGAAATCGACATCAATGCCACGGTCACGAAAAATTTGGACAGCAGCGTCAGACAGTTTGTCTGAAATAAGAACTTTGGGCATCGTATATTTCCTTTGGCGGGGATGCGCGGGGCACATCCTTTATGGGGTGTCTAAAAAGAACAATCGCAGTGGGCGCAGGTCGCTTTGGTCAGGCTGCATCCGCAACAGAGGCGATCTCTGTTGCAAAGGCCCAATCTAACCAAGGCAGCATCGCTTCGATATCTGATGTTTCGACCGTGCCGCCACACCAGATCCGCAGACCTGCGGGCGCGTCGCGGTAAGCGCCGATGTCCAGCGCAACACCTTCATCCATAAGCCGTTTGGCCACAGCCTTTGCGAAAGCCGCCCCATCTGGAATCCGAGCATCCGTAAACTTCAAGCAAACCGAGGTATTGGACCGTGTCGCAGGGTCATCGGCCAGATTGTCGATCCAGTCACGCGCGGCGCAAAAATTCCAGATCGCTTGCGCATTCGCATCCGCACGCCCAATCAGGCCCTTCAAACCACCAACGGCGCGTGCCCATTTTAGGCAATTGAGGTAATCCTCGACCGCCAGCATAGACGGCGTGTTGATTGTCTCACCGACGAAAACACCTTCGATCAGCTTGCCATTCTTAGTCAGGCGGAAAATCTTGGGTAGTGGCCAAGCGGGTACATAGGTTTCCAGTCGCTCAACTGCGCGCGGGCTCAGCACGAGAATGCCGTGCGCCGCTTCGCCGCCCAAGACTTTTTGCCAGCTAAAGGTCGTGACATCCAGCTTGTCCCAAGGCAAATCTGAGGCAAAAGCAGCCGAGGTCGCATCACAAATCGTGAGGCCGCCGCGCTGCGCTGGGATCGCGTTTCCATTTGGCATCCGCACGCCAGACGTTGTGCCATTCCAGGTGAACACAACATCTGTGTCGTAATCCAATGCGCCCATGTCAACAATCTGACCATACTCGGCGACGCGCACATCTGCATCCAGCTTCAGCTGCTTGACCACATCTGTGACCCAACCGGCACCGAAGCTTTCCCAGGCGACCATCGTGCAGGGGCGCGCGCCCAACATGGACCACATGGCCATTTCGACAGCACCTGTGTCGGATGCGGGCACGATGCCAATTTTGTAGTCCGCGGGAATGCCCAGGATCTCGCGGGTTTCTTCGATCGCCGCCTTCAGCTTGGTTTTGCCAACAGCTGCGCGGTGGGATCGACCCAAGGCGGCGTCGGACAAATCATCCAGTTTAAATGTGGGGGGTTTGGCACAAGGGCCTGAGGAAAAACGCGCATTGGCCGGGCGCGTTGCCGGTTTGTTTATAGCCATTGATGCTATCCTTACAGATAATCGCCTCTCGTTGGGGAGAGGTGTCCCACTGCCGCTGGTATCGATCTGCGCGCGCATCTGCAACGTTGATTTCTGTCTTTATCGGAATTTTGCGGGATATCCTTCATCCCAACTGTGCCCGATAGGAAACGTGTGCCCAAGACAGTCGCGCGTCCTGCACCGATGTCTGGCCATGGCGGCGCGACTGACATAAACCGCACCCAATCATGACCGGAGGCCCCGATGTACACTGCCACTTTGATCGCCAAACCGGGACAGTTGCAGCCCGCGATGACCCTATCGTTGCGCAATGCCTGGGGCGGTGGCGATATCCAATGGCTCAGCCCAGATGAGGCGGCAGAGTTCTCGGTGGACAAACGCCCGGACAATCAATGGGATGTCTGGGCGGATCTGCAAGATACGGGTGTCGATCTGGTTGTCCAACGCACGCAAGGGCGGCGCAAAAAAATGCTGCTGGCGGATATGGACAGCACGATGATCCAACAAGAATGTATTGATGAGCTGGCCGATGTTGCCGGCGTTGGCGAGCGGGTCAAAGGTATCACAGCACGCGCAATGAACGGTGAGCTGGATTTTGAAGCCGCTTTGGATGAGCGCGTTGGGTTGCTGGCAGGGCTGCCTGTTGGGGTGATTGATGAGGTTTTGAACACGCGCATCACCTATTTGCCCGGCGGTCCCGCGCTGGTTGCGACGATGAAGGCGCATGGGGCTTATGCGGCTCTGGTATCTGGCGGGTTTACGGCCTTTACGTCTCAAGTCGCAGCGCATTTGGGGTTTGATGAAAACCGCGCCAATACACTTTTAAGCGAAAATGGCGCCCTGACCGGCAAGGCACGGCGTCCAATTTTGGGTAAGCAGGCCAAAGTCGATGCGTTGGAACAGATTACGGCTGCGCAATCTTTGACCGACGCCGATGTGCTGGCAGTTGGGGACGGAGCCAATGATCTGGGGATGTTGCAACGCGCCGGGACAGGTGTTGCGTTGCATGCCAAACCCGCTGTGGCGGCGCAATGTGATGTGCGGATAAATCATGGGGACCTAAGCGCGCTTTTATATCTGCAAGGATATAGTCGCGACGCATTTGTCATGCCGTGACCTGGATCACCAAGGGCCGCGCCGCCGATTATCCGGTTTTGGGACAGGTGATGTTTCACACGGTACGCACAAGCGCGACGGCTTACACAATGCCCGAACGCGCCGCTTGGATGCCCCATGTGCCGGGCGGGATGACCTGGGCGCGCCGTCTGTCGCGTATGCAGGTTTATGTCGCGCGCGGATCCCGGGGCGTGCTTGGCTTCACCGCGGTCACGCGCGCGGGCTATGTAGATTTCGCGTATGTCATCCCAAAAGCGCAGGGGCGCGGCGTGTTCCGGGATCTTATGACGCAACTGACCGTAGAGCGGCCCGGTGTGACATTGACCACCCATGCCAGTTTGCAGGCTCAGCCCGCCTTTCAAGCCCTGGGTTTTACGACCCAACACCATGAAATTGTACGCCGGAAATCCCAACGCTTGCGCCGCGCATTTATGCAGTTAGATCAAAGCTCTTAGCACAACGCCGGAGAAGCCCTTTGCCAGCCTGTATGCACATCGCGCCAATTGGTGATATCCGCATTCAGGTATTTCAACGTCTCGGTGTGATCGCCCGCCAGCACCCCCAATTTCACCAGAATCGCAGCAATCGCGCATTCTGCGGCGCGGGTGGCACCATCTTCAATTTTCAAAGCCACACCCAGTTTCAGACCAGGCAAGATCGCGACGAAAAAGCCCTCGGCCCCAGTCTTTACCGCGCCTTTGCCACCTAATGCGCGCATCAAATTGGTACAGGCCCGCCCCTCACCGGCCACCAGTTCGGGATGGGCCATCATCGCAGACGTCAACTTATGCGCAGCACTGCCCTCCGCCGCAGCTGCAAACTGCGCCATGGCACGGGCCACACCGTGCAAGCTGGTTGCGAAATTCGGGGCCGAACAGCCATCAATGCCAAAACCCGCGACAGTTTCTTGGGTCATCCGCTCCCATGCCTCTTTACCGGCGCGCTGCACGGGATGATCGGGATCGATATATTCAGATCCTGCGCCTAAATGTTTCGAAAGTGTCAAAAATCCCGCGTGTTTTCCCGAACAATTGTTGTGAACCTGACAGGTCGGCGCACCGTCGCGGATCATCTGCGCATGCAATTCCATGTCCCGTGTCGTCTGCACCCCACAGCGCAACGCATCGTCATCCAGGCCCAGATCTGCCAGCCAACGATTGACCGCCGTGACGTGCAAGGGTGCGCCCTCATGGGACGCGCAAGACAAGGCAAGCTGTTGGGATGTCAGGGAAAACGCATCAGCCGCACCACTTTCAATCAAAGGCAAGGCTTGGATCATCTTGGCCGAAGAACGCGGCAAAACAATCGCAGTCGGATCCCCCCAAGCCTGCACAATTTGCCCCGACGCGTCACACACAACAGCGTGCCCGCGATGCACCGATTCCAAAAACGGACCGCGCCAAATTTCAACCAATGGGATAGCTACTGTCATTTTCCCCTCACGATCTGGCGAAAATCTGCCCATTTCACTTTCGTTTCTGGCCAGTTTTGCGTTAGTATGATGGTTGTTGAGCGAAACATCGCCCGTGCGCAACCATTAAGGTCGAACAACAGGCCCCGCGCATGACAAACTGAGGCAAAAGAACAGTCCGGAGGCTGTCACATGGGATTTATGAAAACTCTAGCAGGCGTGCTATGTGCGTTTGCTTTTGCAGGGCCTGCCATAGCGCAAGAGACCAGCACAAACCGCGTCGCCGCCAAAACGGATTGGAGCGTTTTCGTTGAAGAAAACCCTACCGAGTGTTGGAGCGTGTCGACCCCAAAAGAAACCGTGAACACCCGCGATGGCCGAATCGTCGCCGTGAATCGGGGCCAAATCTTGTTGATGGTGTTTTACCGTCCGGGTGCGGGCGCGAAGGGACAAGTGGCGTTCACAGGCGGCTATCCGTTTCGCAGTGGCTCAGGCGTTCGGGTGAATATTGGCGATAGTTCGTTTGAAATGATGACGGATGGCGAATGGGCCTGGCCGCAATCGACCGCCGATGATGCCAAGTTCATTGCCGCGATGAAGCGCGGGGCCAGTGCTGTCGTGACCGGCGTGTCCGGGCGTGGCACGACGACCAAAGACACGTTCAGTCTGCTGGGGTTCACGGCCGCCGTTGAAGATGCCGAAAAGCGCTGCGCGGGCTAAACTAGCGCGACGGCGTATTCCTGCGCGTTAAGCCTTTTGCATTTTTTCCGACCTCCTATATGAGGTCGGTACTATACACCCGCAAAGGACTGACCCCATGGCCGGACATGCGCCGATTACCCAGGATGTAATGACCATCCCCCGGAAATTGCCCGACGGGCCTGCGAACCTCGTGGGGCTGACGCGCGAGCAGTTGCGCGAGACATTGATCGCCCATGGGACTCCGGAAAAGCAGGCCAAGATGCGCACGGGTCAGATCTGGCAGTGGATTTACCAATGGGGTGTGCGCGACTTTGAGGCGATGACCAATCTGTCCAAAGCCTACCGCGCGCAGTTGGCCGAGCATTTTGTGATTGAGATTCCTGAGGTTGTGTCCAAGCAAGTGTCAACAGACGGAACGCGCAAATACCTTGTGCGAATCGCGGGCGGGCACGAAGTCGAAGTCGTCTATATTCCTGAAGAAGGGCGCGGCACGTTATGTGTGTCCAGCCAAGTGGGCTGCACACTGACCTGTTCGTTCTGCCATACCGGCACGCAAAAGCTGGTGCGAAACCTGACCTCGGCAGAGATCGTCGGTCAGGTGATGATGGCGCGCGATGATCTGGATGAATGGCCCGTACCCGGCGCGCCAAAGGTCGAGACCCGCCTGCTGAGCAATATCGTGCTGATGGGCATGGGCGAGCCGCTGTACAATTTCGAAAACGTGCGCGATGCGATGAAGATCACCATGGATCCCGAAGGTATCCAGCTGTCGCGCCGCCGCATTACGCTGTCGACATCCGGCGTTGTGCCGGAAATTGCGCGCACGGCCGAGGAAATTGGCTGCCTGCTGGCCATCAGTTTTCACGCCACCACGGACGCGGTGCGCGATACGCTGGTGCCAATCAACAAACGGTGGAATTTGGACACACTGCTGGAGGCTTTGCGCGCCTATCCGCGACTGACCAATTCCGAACGCATTACTTTTGAATATGTGATGCTGCATGGGGTGAATGACAGTGACGCGGATGCGCACCGCTTGGTGAAACTGATCGAAGGGATCCCAGCCAAGGTTAACTTGATCCCGTTCAACGAATGGCCCGGTGCACCTTACAAACGGTCGTCAAACAACCGAATCCGCGCCTTTGCGGATATCATTTACAAGGCTGGATATGCCTCTCCGATCCGAACGCCACGTGGGGAAGACATCTTGGCTGCTTGCGGTCAGCTTAAATCCGCCACCGAACGCGAACGCAAATCCCGCAAGCAAATCGCGGCCGAAGCGGGGCTGTAGCGTTTTGGTGGCCTACAGCACCCTGCCTTTAACCTGAGGCACCCTGTATCGTAAATGTCCCAAGAGCGCGCAGCCTGGCAGGGCATTTGTTTCCCAAGTTTTAGGCAGGGTGCTTTAACGTCCCGGTATCGTGTCGCGTTTCGCTGTTGTGGGCCATGTGTCGATGACCTCTATCGCCTCTTCGGCACTTTCGACGAATTTGAACAACCCCAGATCATCTGCCGAAATCGTGCCCGCATCGCTAAGCGCGTCCCAGTTGATGATCTTTTCCCAGAACGCGCGACCAAACAGCAAAAAGGGCACAGGATCCATGCGCCCAGTCTGAATTAGCGTCAGCGCCTCGAACATTTCGTCCAGCGTGCCAAATCCCCCGGGAAAAACGCAGATCGCCTTGGCACGCATCAAAAAGTGCATCTTGCGGATCGCAAAATAGTGAAAGTTAAAGCACAGCTCGGGCGTGACATATTCATTAGGCGCCTGCTCATGGGGCAGCACGATATTTAGCCCTATAGAGCGCCCCCCGGCTTCTTGCGCCCCGCGATTTCCGGCCTCCATCACGCCCGGACCACCACCTGTGACGATCACGTTTTCCGTGCCTTGCGAAGCTTTGGATCGTTGTGTCATCAACCGCGCGAAATTTTGCGCCTCGTCATAGAATTTCGACAAATCCGCCAGTGTCTTGGTGCGCGCTGTGTCCTTTTTGGCAGGTTCTGGAATGCGCGCGCCGCCAAACAGGACGACAGTGGATTGGATCCCGGCCTCGGTCATCAACAATTCGGGTTTCAGCAATTCCAGTTGCCACCGCACCGGGCGCAGGTCTTCGCGGCATAAGAAATCATCATCGGCAAACGCCAGTTGATAGGCGGGCGCACGGGTTTGCGGAGTATCGGGCACTTCGGTTGCGGTTTTACGGTCAGTTTGCGCGTCACGAAAACGGCTGTGGGTGGAATCGGTCATGGGGCGCGCCTTTGACTTGCGGGAACAAAGCGGTCTTATAGGGTGAAAAGCTTGATGACCAGTGACGAGGATGCGCGATGGAATGGCAATCGGAAATTGACGCAGCGGCAGCGCGGATCGCGGGCCATGTGCGTCAAACACCCGTGATGGTCACGGACAGTTTTGGCGTTTCGATCGAACTGAAACTGGAACAGCTGCAACACACAGGGTCGTTCAAAGCGCGTGGGGCCTTCAATACTTTGTTGTCCCAAGACGTGCCTGCCGCTGGATTGGTCGCGGCGAGTGGCGGCAATCATGGGGCCGCCGTGGGCTATGCGGCGGCGCAGTTGGGACATAAAGCAGCGATCTTTGTGCCCGATATTGCAGGACCGGCCAAGATTGCACTGATCGAACGCACCGGCGCAGATTTGCGTGTGGTCAAAGGCGCTTACGCAGAAGCATTTGCGCAAGCCCAGGCCTATGAGGTGCAGACCGGGGCTGGTCAAGTCCATGCTTATGATGCGCTTGGCACTGTCGCAGGCCAAGGCACCGTGATGCGCGAATGGGAAGCCCAGGGGCTTGAGGCGCACACAATTTTGATAGCCGTTGGGGGCGGCGGTCTGATCGCAGGATCGCTGGCGTGGTTGGGGGGACGGCACAAAGTGGTGGCCGTCGAGCCTGAAAATTGTGCGACGCTTACCACCGCGCGGGCCAAAGGTATGCCGGTGGATGTGGACGTGTCGGGTGTGGCGGCGAACGCGTTGGGGGCGCGCAAAATCGGGAAGATTTGTTTTGAATTGGCAACACAGCACAATGTGACCTGCGTGACGGTCACAGACCAGGCCATCGTGAACGCGCAAACTGCCCTGTGGCAACAGCTGCGCCAATTGGTCGAACCTGGTGGGGCGACCGCGCTGGCGGCCCTGATGTCAGGGGCGTACCAACCAAGCCCGGGCGAACGGGTCGCTGTGCTGGTCTGTGGCGGGAATATCGCGCCAGATCCGCTTGGTTGATTGCCCTTGGGCGATGCGCGCGCTATGTGCCCAACGAAATGCAGTCTGGGAGAGAACAAATGTCCAACGCCGCCTTAGAAACCGCCATCGAAGCCGCATGGGACGCCCGTGACGACATCACGCCCACGACCACAGGCGAGACGCGCGATGCAATCGAAGCCACTTTACACGCTTTGGACAGCGGATCCCTGCGCGTCGCGGAACGTCAGGACTCGGGCGATTGGCATGTGAACCAATGGGCCAAAAAGGCCGTGCTTTTGGGCTTTCGCATCAAAGACATGGAACAGCAAAATGGCGGCCCGCAAGGTGGTGGCTGGTGGGATAAAGTCGACAGCAAATTCAAAGGCTGGGGCGATGATGAGTGGACAGCCGCAGGCTTCCGCGCGGTGCCCAATTGTGTGGTGCGCAAATCTGCCTTTATCGCACCTGGCGTGGTATTGATGCCGTCCTTCGTGAACTTGGGCGCCTATGTCGACACAGGTACGATGGTCGATACTTGGGCCACGGTTGGATCCTGCGCGCAGATCGGTAAGAATGTGCACCTGTCCGGCGGCGTCGGCATTGGCGGCGTGTTGGAACCCATGCAAGCCGGTCCCACGATCATCGAGGACAATTGCTTCATCGGGGCGCGGTCCGAAGTGGTTGAGGGCTGCATCGTGCGCGAAGGCTCAGTTCTGGGCATGGGCGTGTTCATCGGCCAATCCACCAAGATTGTGGACCGTGACACTGGCGAAGTGATGTATGGCGAAGTGCCGCCCTATTCGGTGGTTGTCGCCGGGTCTATGCCTTCGAAGAACGGGGTGAACCTGTATTGCGCCGTGATCGTGAAACGCGTGGATGAACGCACCCGCTCCAAGACTGGAATCAACGAATTGCTGCGCGACTGATGGCGAAATCGGGCAAGCAACATCACGTCTATACCCTTGTGGTCCAAGTGGGCCGCAAGGCAAAGGATGGCTTGCCCAAAAACAGCACCGGGGCCGCGTTGATGTGCTATGCCAGTGGCGTGGACGAAGCCGAAGCCGTGCGCGAAACTGTCGCCATCCTCAAACAAGCTGACATGGCGCCATTGGACGTCACAGGGCACGGCACGTTGCCCGAGCGCGAAGAACAAGGTCATGACATCGCCCCGGACGAGCGTGAATTGATGCAGCGCGCGCTGGACGAAAACGCGGTCATCGTGGCGCAAGTCACCCCGTTTTTCGAAGACGATACGCCTTTAGGAAAATCCAAACAGCGCGGGTAGGATATTAGCATGACCCAGATCGACCCTGTGACTTTGACGGCCAATTTGGTGAAATGCGCGTCGGTGACCCCAGCTGAAGGCGGGGCTTTGGTCTTGCTGGAAACGACCCTAACGGCGGCCGGATTCGAATGTGCGTGGGCGGATCGCGGTGGTATTCGTAACTTGGTGGCGCGCTGGGGCGACAAGGCCCATCCCCGCACTTTTGGGTTCAATGGGCACACAGATGTGGTACCGGTCGGGGATGAGGCCGCGTGGACCCACCCGCCTTTTGGTGCAAACATCGTCGACGGGGTGATGTTTGGGCGCGGCACGACGGACATGAAATCCGGTGTGGCGGCCTTTGTGGCGGCCGCAATTGATCTGGTCACGACAGCACCCCCCGATGGCGCGATCTTGATCACGATTACCGGTGATGAAGAGGGCGATGCGACAGACGGCACCACTGCGATTTTGGAACATATGAACGCCACCGGCGAGCAGATGGATGTCTGCTTGGTCGGCGAACCAACCTGCCCAAACACCATGGGCGAGATGATCAAGATCGGGCGGCGCGGCTCGATGACTGCCTGGTTTGAAGTCACCGGCGTGCAGGGCCATTCCGCCTATCCGCACCGCGCCAAGAACCCCTTGCCCGCTTTGGTGCGGCTCATGGACCAGCTGGCCAGCCATGAATTGGACCGCGGCACAGACCATTTTGATGCCTCGACCCTCGCTGTCGTGACTGTGGATACGGGCAATCCTGCCACAAACGTGATCCCGGCGCGGTGTTCTGGCACGGTCAATATCCGTTTCAACGATGCCCATACAGGGGCGGATCTATCGGCATGGCTGCGCACCTCTGCGGCCCAGGTGGCTGAAGATTTCGATGTTACCGTCGATCTGCGCATCAAGATTTCCGGCGAAAGTTTTCTGACCCCGCCCGGTGCGTTGTCCAGCTTGGTGGCCAAAGCTGTCGCGGCGGAAACGGGCGTGACACCCGAGTTAAGCACAACGGGTGGCACGTCTGACGCGCGGTTCATCAAAGATCACTGCCCTGTGGTGGAATTCGGGCTGGTCGGGCAAAGCATGCACCAGGTGGATGAGCATGTTCAGGTCGCTCATATCCAGCAACTGACTGCGATTTATGGGCGGATCTTGCAGCAATATTTCCAAATTGCGTGAGCCCAAACATGCAGCGCACTGTGTTTGTGATGCTCAAAGAACCGCGCCCAGGGCGGGTCAAAACGCGGCTGGGCTGCGAATTGGGCTATGTGCCCGCTGCCTGGTGGTTTCGCCATCAAGTCAAGGGGTTGCTCAGACGTCTGAGTGATCCGCGCTGGCAAATCGTACTGGCTGTGAGCCCTGATGCGGAAGGTCTACAAAGTCGCATTTGGCCGTGTGAATTCCCCCGTGTCGCACAAGGTCCAGGACATTTGGGGGACCGCATGGCGCGTGTCTTGCGCGCAGCCCCGCCCGGTCCCGCCTGTGTGATTGGGGGTGATATTCCTGGCATGACTTGCGACCACATTGCGGCGGCTTTTAGCAGGCTTGGCCCGTCTGAGGCCGTATTTGGCCCCGCGCTTGACGGGGGGTATTGGCTTGTCGGGCTCAAACGGGCCCGTGCGCAACCCCGCGATTTGTTTCAGAATGTGCGTTTTAGTACCCAACATGCATTAGCCGATACAATCGCAACTTTACCAGGATATCGCATCGCGAAAATCGCCACATTGCACGATATCGACACGCTTGCCGATTTGGTCATGACCTCTGCGCCGGACCGTGATAGCCCCCCTGCATGAGCAAAATCCCCGAAAAATCAGCCATCCTCGATTGGATTTCTGCCAATCCAACGCAGACCTCAAAGCGCGATATCGCCAAGGCCTTTGGCATCAAGGGGGCGGCGCGCATCGATTTGAAACGGATTTTGAAAGAACTTGAGGCTGAAGGGCATCTGGAAAAGCGCAAGAAAACCTATCGCGACCCCAACAGCTTGCCCCCTGTGTCCGTCTTGCAAGTGTCCGATATTGGGCCGGATGGCGATCTTTTCGCGCGCCCCATGGAATGGCAAGGCAGCGACGGCGAACCCGTGATTTTGGTGATCCCCCGCGCCTCAGATCCCGCTTTGGCCGTAGGGGATCGAATTTTGGCGCGGCTCAGTGCGCTAGAGTCAGGCGATGTCGCCTATGAGGCCCGTCTGATCCGCCGGATCGGGACCCATGCCCGTAAGATTGTCGGGATTTTCCGCAAACGCAGTGAAGGGGGACGCATTGTTCCCATCGAAAAATCCAGTGATCGCGAATGGCAAATCCCCGATGGTGAAACAAACGGGGCCAAAGATGGAGAGCTGGTTGAGGCCGAACAAGCCGGTCCTAAGGGCCGTATGGGCCTGCCGCGTGCGCGCATTGTGCAGCGCTTGGGCGACCCCAGTGCGCCCAAAGCCGTGTCTTTGATCGCGATTCATCACCACGGCATTCCCGATGATTTCCCCAGCGAAGTGATGGCTGAAGCAGATCAGGCCACGCCCTTTGGCCTGGAAGGACGCACCGATCTGCGCAATTTGCCGCTGATCACGATTGACCCGTCCGACGCGCGCGATCACGATGATGCCTGCTGTGCCTTTGCCGATACAGACCCGAAAAACCCCGGCGGGCATATTTTGTGGGTCGCGATTGCCGATGTGGCGGCCTATGTCACGCCTGGCTCTGCCCTGGACCGCGAAGCACGTAAGCGTGGGAATTCGTCCTACTTTCCGGACCGCGTGGTCCCGATGTTGCCTGATCTGCTGTCCGGCGATTTGTGTTCGCTGCATGAAGGTGTGCCGCGCGCATGTATTGCTGTGGAAATGGTGCTGGACGCCGACGGGACTAAGCTGCGGCATCGCTTTGTGCGTGGGCTGATGACCTCGCCCGCGTCGCTGCATTACGAAGAAGTGCAAGACGCGATCGAAGGGCGCAGCACGCCGCGTACGGATCCGTATGTTGCGCCTGTCTTGCGCCCTTTATATCAGGCCTATGCCGCTTTGGTCAAAGCCCGCCAGCGCCGTCAACCTTTGGATTTGGACCTGCCCGAACGACGTGTCGAGCTGGCCGAAGATGGCACTGTAACCTCGGTAAATTTCAAAGACCGGCTGGATGCGCATCGCCTGATCGAGGAATTCATGGTCCTGGCCAATGTCGCAGCAGCGGAAACATTGATCGCAAAAAAGACGCCACTTTTGTTCCGCGCCCATGAAGAACCCGCGCCAGAAAAACTGGAAAGTCTGCGCGACACTGCCGAAGCAGCTGGGTTCACAATGGCCAAAGGGCAGGTGCTGAAAACCGAACATCTCAACCGTTTGCTCAAGCAAGCCGAAGGGCAAGATGAGGCCGAGCTGATCAATCTGGCAACGCTGCGATCTATGACGCAGGCCTATTATACACCGCAACATTTTGGTCACTTTGGGCTGGCGTTGTTGGCCTATGCCCATTTCACCTCGCCGATCCGACGTTATGCAGATCTGATCGTGCACCGGGCGCTGATCTCGGCCCATGGCTGGGGGGATGACGGTTTGAGTGTGATAGATATCGACAAACTCGAAGCGACCGCAGCGCATATTTCCGAAACGGAACGTCGCTCGATGATGGCCGAACGCGACACCACAGATCGCTACTTGGCAGCTTTTCTGTCGGAACGTGTGGGCCATGAGTTGGGTGGACGGATCAGTGGCGTTGCGCGGTTTGGGTTATTTGTGAAGCTGGACGAAACCGGTGCCGACGGGTTGGTTCCAATGCGCAATGTGGGGCACGAATTTTTCCACTTTGATGGCGATTCGGGCACGCTGATGGGGGCAGATACCGGCACCGAAATTCGGCTGGGCATGCGCGTGTTGGTACGCTTGACCGAGGCCGCACCGGTGACAGGTGGTCTGGCGTTGGATTTACTAGAGTTGGAAGGCGCAGCGCTGCCAAGCGGCCCAACACGCGGACGCAGCAAGGCCGTGAAGCGCAAAATCGTGAAAGCCAAGCGAAAATCGGACAAGACCAAGCGCAAAGTCACTCGCAAACGCCGTCAAAATTAGGACTGATCAACCGGCAACCTTCAAACTGCGTGGCTCCCGAAGACCGTGCCCATAAGCTTGGCCGCGTCACTGACGCCATACAGCTGCCTTAATATCAAAACCCATGCCGATGTTCGCATTCCTGGGCGGCTCAAGAACACGACCCAAACCGGCGATCCGACGTCATATTGTTGGGGGCCTGGGATTGGTAAGCTTGGTCACCAGACGCGTCTCAGCCAACTTGTTTACGTTAAGCCATTTGCGAAGGGTCAAAAAAATGACGCAGTCTACGCAAAAGCACCGAAAAGAGAGCCCCGGTAGCGCGCAGTTTACTGTAAAATCAGCGACTTGGCGGTCGGCTCCGCAAACAAACCGTAAGAGATATTTTCTTCTTGTAAATCCAAAGCTTGCCCCGCTATACCCGTCAACGGAGACGTGGCCGAGTGGTCGAAGGCGCTCCCCTGCTAAGGGAGTAGGCCCGGAAGGGTCTCGAGGGTTCGAATCCCTTCGTCTCCGCCACCCACACTTTTAATCCTTGTTTTTCAGA
>JBGCEM010000219.1:0-28832 GCA_045106335.1 Paracoccaceae bacterium
GTGCGCGAGAACAGCTCGCCCTTGGCCAGTGCGTCTTTGACCCGGCCATTATAGCCGTCGATATTGCGCACGCCCATTTTTGACATCTTGCGATAGCGTTCTTCCATCTCGCCCACGACCCATTTTAAGGCCACAACTGCCTTTTTTGGATCGGTCACAACGGGCGATAACAGATGCGGAATCCCGTCATACACACTGAGTTCCAGCATTTTCGGATCAATCATGATCAAGCGGCAGTCTTCGGGTGTCAGCTTATAGAGAAGCGATAAGATCATCGTGTTAATCGCCACCGATTTCCCTGAACCTGTGGTCCCAGCAATCAAAAGGTGCGGCATCTTGGCTAGGTTCGCAACGACGCTGTCGCCGCCAATATCCTTACCCAAAGCCAACGGCAGTTTCTGATTGCCATCACCATAATCCCGCGCAGACAGAATTTCGCGCAGCACCACCTTTTCGCGGTTTTCATTGGGCAATTCGATCCCAATGACAGACCGCCCCGGCACAGTGGATACGCGCGCAGACAAGGCTGCCATAGAGCGCGCAATATCATCTGCCAAGCCAATCACCCGCGAGGCTTTCAAACCCGGTGCAGGCTCAAGTTCGTACATTGTGACAACAGGGCCCGGGCGGACGGATACGATTTCGCCTTTGACGCCGTAATCATCCAGCACATTTTCCAGCATCCGCGCATTCTCTTCCAGGGCATCATCGCTCAGATGGTGCCGCACAATCGCGCCCGGATCCGACAAAAGAGCCAAAGGTGGCAGGGCAAAGTCTTGCTCGGCGCTGCCATCGAACAAGGTGGGTTGCGCTTCGGCTTTCGCACGGCTTGAAGGTTTCACCACTTTGCGCGCAGGTTGCTGCACAACGCGGCGGGGCTCAGCCACAGGGATTGATGGGGCCACGGGCGGCGGGGTCGTTTCCAAAAAGGCTGGGGCTTCGTCATCCATCAAAGCCAGTGGTGCATCCATCGGATCTGTGTTCGGCATGCTGCTGACTGGCGCGGGTGGCACCGAAGGCAGAACTGGGTCACGCGCTGCATCTGCGACCTGCGTCATGGGTGCCGTCAAGGGTGGCTCGCTGCGCATACCCGGAACGGCATCGGCAATCAAAGGCTGTGGCCCGTGACCCCGTCCCCGTGTAAGCGGCGCGGCGTTTGTGGAACGGACATGCGACTTTGCCCGCACCCGGGCCTTGATTGCATCGGCAATGCGGGTTTGCACGCGTGCATCATCCGGGGCGTCGATATCTGCGCCGTCAAATTCGGTGTCTGCCATCTCAAGTTCCGGCATGGTCATGTCAGGTGCGGTTTCGGGCCGTTTGATCAGGCTCGGCATGCGCGACAGCAAACCCTGCTTTGGCTCCGGCGTCTCGATTTCAGGGGCCACAAGTGGCGGTTCGGTGTTGAAATCTGCATCCTCAGACCAAGCTGCCTCGGCCTGCATCTGCGCAGCTTCGCGCTGTTGCGCTTTGCGCGCTTTGGCCTTGTGCGCCGCCGTCATACTGGCGCGCGCACTGCGTCCCAACAGACCCATCAGCGCAGCATAGGTGACAACCAGACCGCGCAAAAGCCAGCGTAGCACGGCCCGCAACTCAATCCGTGAAAAGCCTAATACAAAAGCGCCGAACCCAACGATCGCCAACGCCATCACGAAAGACATCACCTTGACCGCAAAGGCGGATCCCAAAGGCAACACGGTCAGGATGAAACCCATCACCATATCGCCAAAAAGTCCGCCCAAGCCAAAGCTGTGGGTTTGCAGCCAAGTAGACCCCGGCTGCAACGTGGCTGCATAAATTGCAAAAGTCGCAACCCAGATCGGCGCAAAGATCAGCCGTCCCAAGGCACGCTCGCCGCCAAGATGCAGCACGAAGCGCACCCCCCAAGCGCCAAGGATCAACGCCAGCGCCGCCGAGCCCCAGCCTACAATTGTGAACAGCATCCCCGCTAAAGACGCACCCATGCGACCCAGCCAGTTTTGTACTGGCGCATCCGTGGACACCATCCAGTTGGGATCATCGGGGCTATAGGACCAAACCATCATCGCCGCCAAAGCACTGAGCACCAGCAAGACGATCCCGATCAACTCTTTGCTACGCCGCTCAATCGCAGCCGCCATATCACTGTCCAAAAGCGGGTCTCTTTGCCGTGTCGGATAAGCCATAGCGTCGTTCCTTATACGTCATATAGACAGGTGCGCAGGCGCGTAAGCCCTTGCTCTGTTTCATGTTTCGGGGCCACCAAAGCGACCCGAATATACCCACCCCCAGGATTAATCCCGTTGGCATGCTGCGCCAGATACGCCCCTGGCAGAACTTTCACCCCAGTTTCTGTCCAAAGCTTTACAGTCGCAACTTCGCCATCATCCACTGGCAGCCACAGAAAAAATCCAGCTTCGGGCGACAGGTAACCCGGCACGTTGCCCAGAATTCGGTCTGCGATTTCATACTTCTCTTGGTACAAACGCCGATTTTCCATCACATGTGCTTCATCGGCCCACACCGCTTCAGCGGCGGCTTGCAAAGGCAAAGGCAAAGGTGTTCCTGCATAGCTGCGCAATTGGCGCACGGCCCTGATTGTCTTTGGCCCAGCCGCAATCATCCCCGACCGCAAACCCGGCAGATTCGAACGCTTGGACAAAGAATGAAACGCCACAATTCGTTCGGGATCTGTCCCCTTGGCTGCCGCGACTTGCAAAATACCAAGTGGCGGTTCACCGGGGTAAATTTCCGAATAACACTCATCGGCAAAAATCCGGAAATCATACGTTTCGGCCAAATCGATTAAATCTGACCAATACGCCTCAGACGCCACAGCGCCCTGGGGGTTTGCGGGCGAGCAAATGTAAACCGCCACAGCTCGTTCTAAATCCGCCGTCGGCACAGCGGCAAAGTCCGGCAAAAACCCAGTTTCGGCCGTTGCGTTTACAAATACAGGCTGCGTGGCTGCAGACAGCGACGCCACCATATACACCTGATAAAACGGATTGGGCATCAAGATCGTCGGAACCTGCCCTGCTTTGCGTTCAGGGCACAGCGCCATCACAGCATTGTACAAACCTTCGCGCGTGCCATTCAAAGGCATCACGTGCGTGTCGGGATCCAAAGTCACACCATATCGGCGCTGCACCCAATCACAGTAGGCCCCACGCAATCCTGGCGTGCCCTCATTGGGCGGATAAGAATTAAAGCCCGCCGCATTGCGCGAAATCACATCCGGAACCCATTCAGGAAACGCATGCTTGGGTTCGCCTATGGTCATCGTGATTTCAGTATCGCCTGGCGTCAGCCCCTCCAAAAGGGTCCGCAACCGCGGAAACGCATAGGCCGGAAGGTTCGAAAACCGCTCGGGGAACATCAACAACTGCCTCTTGATGCGGGATCATATGCGCCCCGCTTTGGCATAAACTAGCAAATTCCAAGACTCCCCGTCCAGCAAAACAAACCAAACGCGCAAAAATTGTGGCTTTTGTCACGTTGCACACAGTTTCAAACGGATCCATTCTCGAAACGAAACCTTCAAACGCGCCCAACGCGGACCCGGAGGGTACGCAAAATATCATGTGCGGCGCAGCCGCTCCTTCAGGTCACATTCCTAGGCCAGAGCCGCTTCAGCGGCGATGCCAAGGCGCAGGATCGCCGTGTCGCGCCCCGGGGCACCCATCAATTGGATCCCACAGCTTGGCACCCCCGTCGGTAAAGTCAGACCACAGAGCCCCATCAAATTACCGATCCGCGTGTTGCGCAAGGCCAACAGGTTTTCGGTGACATAATAATCTTCTTCGGTATTCAAGCGCCGCAAATCTGGTGGCAAAATCGGCGCTGTGGGGATCAGAACCGCGTCGTATTTGCTGGATGCCACGTGATAGGCCGCACGGATCTTTTCCAGTTTTGCCCAGCCCGCTACATAATCGGGACCCGACACATCCTGACCCAACCGAAACCGCGCCAAGATCTCGGCATACATCTTATCCGGATCCGCCTCGATCACATCACGCCACAGCCCATAGGCCTCAGATGTATAAAGCGTGCCCCCAAAAGACAGCGCCTCGGACACTTCTGGAACCTCGAAATGGTCTATCTCGGCACCCGCGTGCCGCAGTTTCTCTACGGCCCCCTCAAATGCCGCGCGCGGCGCATCGCGCAAACCTTCCATCGCAACGGTCCGTAAAACACCAAAGCGCATCCCCTTAAGCGACGCCCCACGCAAATCAGGTGCCTGCTGACCTTGCATCAAAGACGTCAAGACAGCTGCATCTTCAACACTTTGACACAGCGGGCCAACCGTATCAAAGCGTAGGCATAGCGGGACCACACCGTTCAAGCTGAGCAATCCATGGGTGGTTTTCATCCCCACCAAGTCATTCCAAGCTGCGGGAATACGCACAGATCCACCCGTATCCGATCCAATCGCAGCTGGGGCTAAGCCGAAGGCAACAGACGCCCCTGCCCCAGAAGACGACCCGCCTGGCACGGCGGCGGCATCATTCACACAGGGCGGCGTGGCGGTGGATGGATTATAGCCTAAGCCCGAAAACGCCAGTTCGCTCATGTGGGTTTTGCCCAAGCACACCAGCCCCATCGCTGTCGCATTGCGGAGCACTTCAGCGTCGCTGTCGGGCACGCGACCCGTCAAAAGCTTAGATCCGGCTTCTGTCGCGACACCTGCTGTGTCGAACAAATCCTTCCAAGATATCGGAACGCCGTCTAGTGGCGACAGGCGTGCCCCAGCTTTAGCCCGGCTGCGCGCAGCCTCAGCTTCGGCCAAAGCACGTGCAGGTGTCAGTCGAGCATAGATGCGCGATCCCAGCGGGTGCGCCTCAATCGCGTCCAAGAAATGCTGGGTTAACGCAACAGGGTCAATATCGCCCACGCCTATACCGCGCCCCAAATCGCTTGCGCTCATCTTTTGCCACTGGTCCATACCGCTCTCCCCGAAACACACCCCGCAATCACGGTAGCGGCACGGTGGCGCATGGACAATCCCAAGGCAACCTCCATATCTGCCCTATGAGTGAGCATAGCGATATTCTAATCACCGGCGGTGGTCTTGGCGGCGCGTCCTTAGCGTTGGCTTTGGTCGGTGCAGGCCATAGCGTCACTTTGATCGACGCCCTTTCGACAAAAGCGCAAAAAACACCTGGCTTTGATGGAAGATCTTACGCGATTGCCCTGTCATCCCAACGCCTTTTGAACGCCATCGGCCTGTGGCCAGCGTTGGAACCAACTGCGCAACCGATGTTGGAAATCAAAGTTTCGGATGGGCGCGCGGGACAAGGGCCCTCGCCATTTTTCCTGCATTTTGATCACGCCGAAATCGAAGACGGCCCAATGGGTTTCATGGTCGAGGACCGTCACCTGCGCCCTGCGCTGCAAGACGCCATCAGCGCAACAGAAGGCCTGACCTATCTACCGGACACGACCGTGACGGCGCAAAAAACGCATCACAGCGGCGTTCAGCTGACCCTATCCGATGGCACGACCCGGACTGGGCAAGTGTTAATTGGTGCGGACGGGCGCGGGTCCGGCACTGCCCTGCGCGCAGGGATAAAGCGCACCACCAAACCCTACGGACAGACGGCGCTGGTCTGTGCCATCGCGCATGAAAAACCCCATGGCGGCATCGCCCATCAGTTCTTCATGCCCCCCGGGCCTTTGGCAATCTTGCCGCTTCAAGGCAATCGCAGCTCGATTGTTTGGTCTGAAACCGTAAGTGATGCAGCCCGCATTCACACCCTGCCAGATGCCGCCTATTTGGATCATTTGCGCCCACGCTTTGGCAGTTTCTTGGGGGATATCGCACTGGCAGGCGGGCGGTTTGCCTATCCGTTGTCTCTGAGCCTGGCGCAGTCCTTGATTGCGCCTCGGGTGGCCTTGATTGCAGATGCCGCACACGGGGTGCACCCGATTGCGGGGCAAGGATTGAATGCGGGACTGCGGGATGTCGCCGCTTTAGCCGAGGTCTTAACGGATGCAAAACGGCGCGGCGAGGATATCGGATCCCCACTTGTACTGCAGCGTTATCAGCAATGGCGTCGCTTTGATACAGCGACCCTTGCGCTGGCGACAGACAGCTTTAATAAACTGTTTTCGAATGATATTTCCCCGCTGCGGATTGTGCGCGACTTGGGGATGGGTGTCGTGCAAGCCATCCCAGCGTTGCGCCGCGGGTTCATGCGCGAAGCTGCGGGCCTGACCGGGGATCTGCCTAAATTGATGCAAGGGCAGAACCTTTAAGGTCGACCCGTCGTCTCGTGGATTTTGGGGTGGCCAGTTTGCGCCATGGCGATAGACATCTTCGCCCGAACGCAGACCAGAATTGTTAAAAAGCGGATAGTGAGGACCCACAGCAGCCCGGATCTGGGACACCATTAGGATCGGCGCAGGCGCATTTTCAGTTGGCGCGCGCCGTGTCTGGACACTTACACAGCAACACCGCCAGCGTCTTGGCATGCGACCACGTCCTGCTAGACCGCGCCACGTTAAATCGCCTTCAAAACAAGCTACCTTTTGCAGGCGTTTGATCGCGTGTTTTGAAACACAATGAATTAAATTGAACGCGACACGCTCTAGGGTCTGTGGACAATCATCTTCTCGAAGTGTTGCTTTAATGCTGTGTGACATATGCTTGAACTAAAGCGTTCGACAGCCCGGTCCCGTGCCCGCGCGCCCATCGCTTGGGCTGCTTCAGGATTGTCCAGACACCATACGATATCTGCATAAACGCGATCCGGATTGGCGCCGGGCCCAATGCGGGCGCATGTATCGTCGCCAATTGCCTCTATCACAGGGGGGACATCACTGCAGATCAAGGGGGCTGCACTGGCCATTGCCTCGATGAAAGACCACGATAAAACAAACGGTTGCGTTAAATACACATGGGCCGAGCTGCGGCGCAAAACTTGCGCATACAGATCCTTGCGCAGCAACCCCGTAAAATGCAGCCGCGTCATATCAAAATCATGTTCTGCTAAGGCTTTCGCCTTCCAACTGTCGTGATCTTTCGGGGCAGGCCCATAGTGCGACTTTTCTCCGCCTGCGATGACAATATGGATGTCGGCGCGCTGCTTTAAGATGCGCGCGGCGGCCTCCATAAAGGTCGGAAAGCCGCGGGCGGGCTCCATTCCTCGGGTGGCGAAAGTGACGATCTTTGCGTCTTGCGGCAGATTTGGGTGATCAAAGGCGGTATCGTCTGGCGCTGCGGGACGGAACATATCGCAATCGACCCCATCATGTTGCACCACCAGCTTGGACTGCACAAAGTCGGGCATTTGATCTGCCTGGAACTGGGTTGGTGCGATGATCAAGTCCGACTGTTGAAAATCCAACATGAAGGGTAAATTGCGCGCCAATGTGCGGGCATGCCGATCCTCGGCCGTTTTGGGGTCTAACGTCGCTGGGTCCACGTCCACCGGCGGGTAGCGATACCACCATTCCAAGTATTGGACGAACTTGGCCTGCGGCCACACCACTTTGGCAAAACTGCCCGATCCCCACCCCGAATGTGCCACGATAATGTCCGGCGTGAACCCCGATTTGGACAATCCAACCGCTGTGCGCGCGAAGCCTTGACCGTTCAAAACAGCCGTCTCGGTCCCCCGCAAATAGGGATGAGTGTCATCACGTGGCTCGCGGGCGCGAGAATAGCGGATTAAATGGACACCACTGTCCAAACGGCGCGAGGTGTCCGCAGGCAAGGTTTCTTTCTGCGTCGCATAAACCACCTGCCATCCCTGTTTGGCCAAAACACCTGCAAGAATACCAAATTGAGCGGGGTAATTTTCATGCACAAACAGGATAGAGGGCATTCTGCACCTTTTGACACACGTCTACGATGTTCAGTCATCGTACTGGGTTACATTTAACAAGCAGTTGCCTTGCGAGGCCAGGGCAGATTTTTGCAACTTGCTAATTTATTGCCCGCGATATTCGAACCGATTAAACAGGGTTCACGTGCCCGCATCTGCCGTACGTGTGCATTCAGGCACCCCAAGATCAATCAAATCTTGACCACTGCGCGTGTGTAGCCCGTCAATAGTGAAACGTGCTTCGGAGAGATACCAATCACGAATATCACGCGGGTAATGCTGTGCAATCACTTGCGATGCATGTTCAAATAGATTTGGATCCAAAGGGCGTCCCGAATAACTGGGGCCATGAAAACCGAACACCGTTGTCGCCACCACGCACACATCGCGCGCGCCCAGCAAAAGTGTGCAGGTCGAAAAACAAATATCACCGCGAATTTCAACGGGTTTTGCATTTTGTCGTAAACTGCGCACTTGCCGCACACGATCCAATAATAAACCGCCCCGGTCGTCATAGACAACCAAAGCCGCGTGGGACTGCTTGGGCTGCGCTGCAGATAGCTCAGACCCAAGCAGAACGAGTGCAGCACAAAAACCAAAAGCAGCACTTTGGCCAAGCTGGCCAGTCACACACCTTACCATTTAAAAATCCACTCACCAAAACACAGCCCGCAGCGGGCCAAGAGTGTTACTCACTACGTGGATCACGATGCTGGCGGAATGCGGTCGAATTAGGGCTGGGATTGGGGGATTTATGGCCAAGGATGTCGGTTTTGCGGCGCAGCAGTTGTTCAACTTTTAAGTGAAGAATGTGCCCAAAAAGCATTATCTTATACGAAACAAACGTGTTTTTAAGGATTCATGGTTGCAATGACACATTAAACCACGCACCAATTTGAGCATAGTTTTTTTGTTTAGTTAAACGTTTCGGAATTTGAAAAATCGAGGCCACGCCTCGCAAGACGCACAAAGGGGACTGTTCGTGCTTGGCAACTGTATTCGGGCGATCCTTACGGGGACATTTTTAAGCAGCGTGCCGATGCACATGGCACACGCCGCCAGTCTGGGCGATGCCGTTTTTAGCGCGATGCTCAACAGTTCCTCGCGCAAGGCCGCAATGGCCTCGATTGAAGCGCAAAGCAACATGATCGCGATCGCGCAATCTGACCGCCGCCCCCAGGTCGATGTCTTCGGCGAAGCCGCTTTGGAACGGGTCGACAACCCCTCGTCCCTGTCAGTTGCAGACAACAATGACACCAAACTGGGTGCCGTTGTGGGAATTGATGTGACCTTTAATATGCTCGATGGGATGCGCACGACCAACAGCATTTACCGCGAGGCGACTTTGTTGGACGCAGAGATTATTCGCCTGTCCGACGCAACCGAGACGTTGGCGCTGAACGCCGTGCAGGCCTATATCGACGTCGTCCGCCACCGCCAAATCGTGGCGGCGTCACATGACAATGTGCACCAGCATCAGCGCATTGTGGGACAGGTGAACGAACAAGTGCGCGCCGGCAAGCTATCGGATGCGGATCGGTTCCGCGCCAATGACAAGTTGTTGGCCGCCAAGCTGGCAAAGTCCGAAGCAGATGGTCAATTGGCAGATGCCGTGTCGCAATATCACGCCATAATCGGATTGGCGCCAAAAGGCAAAATGTCGATCTCGGGACGGTTGAAACTGCCAAAATCCAGTGCGGCATTGGAAAAAACTGCCGTCACCAACAGCTTTCAGCTACAATTGGCGCAAACCGATATTCAAGCGCAAGATTACCAAGGCAAGATTGACCAATCGCAGTGGAAACCCCGTCTGGACGCTTTTGTTGGGGCCAGTGTTGGCGAGGATCGCGATGGATCTTCTGGGTCGGAATCCGAAGTGGCGGCAGGGCTGCGCCTGAATTGGACTGTCTATAAAGGTGGGGCCAAAAAGGCGACTGAAGCGCGCAATCACGATCTGCAAATGCGTGCCCATTACCGCAAGAAACAAGTCGAAAACGAGGTGCGCGACTTTGCCCGCCGTGTTTGGAACTCTTACAGCGCTGCGCATAAACGCAAACACCTTCTTGACCAATCTGTATCGACCAATGTGCGGATCGTCTCGGCGTTTCGCCAAGAATTTGAGGCCGCCAAGCGTCCCTTGTTACAAGTTCTCGACGCCGAGCGCGCCTTGTTTAATATCAAAATCCGGCGGATCAATGCCAATGCCGCAGTTGCCTATCAGGGCTATCGCATGCTGGCGGCGCAAAACACATTGTCCGATCACTTTGGTCTGGCCCGTTCTGGCAGTGCCTTGGCCCCGGATTATGAACGCCGCGCAAAAGCGCAGCCCATGGGCGATTTTGACATCTCTGCGCCCCCGCTGGACTAGCGCCACCGGATGGCCGACGATCACTTGGACCAACAGATCCTGACCGTGGTCGGCTGGATGGCGCGGCATCACAATCAGCCCTTTGTCGCAGACAGTTTGCGCGCGCGCATGCCCAGCGATTTTAGCACGCGAGGCAGTGACGCAATTGTGCGCGCCTTGTCTGAGGTCGGCCTTAAAGCCAAGTCCCTTAAACGCAAACTGTCGCGCATTGATCCCGGTGCCTTACCTGCTTTGCTATTAACCAAGACCGGCGCGCCGCTGGTCCTGGCCGGACTGGACATTAAAGGTAAATCAGCAGCCATCATCGATCCTAAAACCAATTCCAGCGAAGAGATCCCCCTGCGCGCACTGAAGAAACGCATCACCGGGCAAATTATCCTGAGCACTCCGCAAGACGCGACAACCGACAGTCGGCTTAGCCCGCATGCCCAAGATATTGCCAGCCATGAAGGGCATTGGTTGTGGTCCGAATTGGCGCGGCACAAATCAGCTTGGTTTCAAGTCTTCTTGGCAGCTTTCGGTGTGAATTTGGTGGGTCTGGCGCTGCCGATCTTTGTGATGAATGTGTTTGATCGGGTCATCCCGAATTTAGCTTTTGTCACATTGGTCACGCTTGCCATTGGCGTCGCGCTGGCGCTGGCTTTAGATTTAATCCTGCGGCTTTTGCGCAGTGCGATCATACAGCGCGTGTCCCGACGGGCGGATCTGGCGCTGGCCTCAAAACTGTTTCATCTGGCCCTCACCCACCGCATCCTGCACCGAAAAGGTGGCGCGTCTGGCGCGATCACGAATTTGCGTGAATTCGAAGTGGTGCGGGACTTCTTCACCTCTTCCACGTTGATTTCCTTGATTGATTTGGCCTTCATTGGCGTGTTCTTGGTGGTGCTAACCATGATCGTCGGGCCGCTGGCTTGGGTTCCCATCGTGGCGATCCCGATCATGTTGGGCATCGCTGTCCTGGCCCAAATCCCCATCGCCCGCGCCGCCCGCGCGACCCAACAAATGACGTTAAAGCGCAATCAAGTCCTCTTTGAATCCCTGACCGGCTTGGAAACTGTCAAAAGTGTGGGCGCTGAACCTGTGCTGCTTAAAGAATGGGAAAACGCCGTTGCGGCCTCCTCCAGGGTCACGGCACAAACACGCAATTGGTCGAATTTCACCGCCTCGGCTGCCGTTTTGGTGCAGCAATCCGTAAGCGCTGGCGTGATTTGTTTGGGGGTCTTTTTGGTGTCAAACGGGTCGGTCAGTCTGGGTGCTTTGGTCGCGGCCAACATCCTGGCGGGGCGGATTTTGTCGCCGCTGGCCGGGATTGCGCAAACAATTTTTCGCGCCAATTTCGCGATTTCGTCCATGCGCTCGATCACCGAATTTGTGAAGACCGAAGCCGAGCACCGCACCGCCCTGCGCAGCGATCTGACCGTTCAAAAGGGCCAGGTCGAACTGCGCGACGTGACCTTTACCTATCCTGACATGATGACACCTGCGCTGAGTAACATAACGGCCAGCTTTGCCCCTGGCACCACAACTGCGCTTCTGGGACGGATCGGGTCCGGCAAATCGACCTTGGGTCGTTTGATCAACGGGCTCTATCAGCCAGATTCGGGGACATTGCTGATCGACGGGCATGAAATCGCGCAATACGAACCCACAGCTTTGCGTGCGGGGATCGGCTTTTTGGCCCAGGATCCCGTACTGTTTACAGGCACCTTGCGGGAAAATATCACCCTTGGGGTGCACAATGCCACAGATGCCGACATCATGGAGGCGCTGCATCTGGCAGGCATTGACGACTTTGTCGCGGCTTTGCCCGAAGGTCTGGATTACTATGCAGGTGAGCGCGGCGAGCGCCTGTCCGGTGGGCAACGTCAGGCCCTATCCTTGGCGCGCTTGCTTATCCGCCGCCCGAAATTTCTGTTTCTGGACGAGCCGACAAATGCCATGGATCACGAATCTGAGGCCCGCACAATCGAACGCCTTCGCAAAATCCAACAGCAAGGTGTTGGCATGATCCTGTCCACGCATCGGATGTCATTGGCCGCCTTAGCGGATCGGTATGTGGTGATCGACAAGGGCCGGATTGCGATGGATGGACCGCGCGATGCAGTGATTGCCCAACTTAGCCAAACTGCCCGGCCCTCAAAACAAGAGGGCAGGTGATGTTCTCGCGCCTGGCCGAAGACGAGGAATTCATCAACCGCCCCGGCGGGCGTGATGCCGGCGGCGGCTTGTGGACTTTGTTAATCCTGGTCTTGGGCATCTTGGCCGCGTTTATGGCCTGGGCTGCGGTCTATGAGCTTGAGGAGGTCACCCGCGCCAATGGCCGTGTTGTGCCCAGTTCGCAGGTGCAAACCGTACAATCGCCCGATGGCGGGATCATCGCAGCCATCAACGTATCTGAGGGCGATGTGGTTGAGCCAGGGCAAGTGCTGTTCTTGATCAATGACACCCAATCTAAATCGAATTTGGGCGAATTGGACCAGCGTTTTCAAGCCCTAACTGCCGAGCTGATTCGCTTGCGCGCCACGGAACAAGGTGCAGACGTTCTGCAATTTGACGCCTCTGCAGGGATTAATCCAAAGCTCGCGGCGGCAGAAATTGCGATTTTTGACACGCGGCGGCGGCAGTTGTCGTTGGAATTGGATGTATTGCAAGACCGGCTGGCGCAACGGCAAGCGGAACTGGCCGAGCTGATTGCGCAGCGCGCGCGCTTGAAAGCCGTGGCAGCCCCCTTGGAACGCGAGGTCGAAATCTCGGAAGGGCTGTTCAAATCTGGGTCGATTCCCGAAATCGAAATCCTGCGCTTGCGCGGGACTTTGGCGGAAATCATCGGAGATCTCAACGTGATGCAGGCCACAGCGCAACGCGTAAACGCCAGTGTGTCTGAAATCGAAAACCAGATCGTATCGGCCAAATCCTCGTTCCAACTGACCGCACGCGAGCGCATTTCCATCGTGCTCAGTGACTTGGCGGTTGTTGAGGAAACGCTGACGGAAGCGCGCGCCCGGGTATCGCGCACCGCCTTGCGCGCGCCGGTTCGGGGCACTGTGAACCGCATAAACGTGACGAATATCGGCAGTGTTCTGCAGCAGGGGTTGGTGCTGGCCGAAATCGTGCCTTTGGACGACTCTTTGTTGATTGAAGCGCAAGTCAGCCCCAAAGATCTGGCCTTTGTACGCGTCGGGGCGGAAGCTTCGGTCAAGATCACGGCTTATGACTATTTGCGGTACGGTGACTTGCCCGCAGTGGTCGAACGGATTGGGGCAGATGCACTGCAAGACCCTGACGGAGCGCCCTATTTCCAAGTGATGCTACGAACCAATCGCACAGAACTGGACCCCGAAAGCAAGGTCGGCACTGGCAATTTCAGCATTTCGCCCGGGATGGTGGCCAGTATCGACATTCAAAGCGGACGCAAAACTGTGTTGGAATACCTGATCCGCCCCGTTCTGCGGGCGCAGCATGAAGCCTTGCGGGAACGATAAGCCCGCAGATTACAACGTATTCACGAACAATCCAACATTTTGCCACTTATCATCGCGCAAACCATAACAAACCCATGATATTAACAGTGTTGCGCGGTTTTCCTTGGTTTAATTTAGTTAAAAAGTGATATGCATCACGTGGGGGCTTGAGTTCGCATTGTTAGTGTCTCGTGGCAATGGAACACGTATGGCCTGGGGATTGGGCAGTGACTTATTTTGGCTCGACGGATGAGCGCTTCGGCGCATCCGAAACTGTGATTGATATAACAACTGGCAAGATTATCGTGCCAGGAACTGAAATTTTGTTTCGTGGCGACTACAGCACCGATGGTCAGGATCTTCTGATTTCGTGGGCTGGCGATACGGTTCGAATTGCAGATTACTTCACAACACCCTTCCCTGCAGATCTGCAGGCAGATAATGGCGCGATCCTACGCGGTGGCGACGTCGCCCGGCTTGCGGGGGCAAGCTTGGATGCGCAATTGGCACTGCTGCACGATGACGCGTCAACTCAGACGGACGCAATTCCGGCTAGCCTAAACACTGACCCTATTGGGCAGGTCGACGCATTGGATGGCTCAGCTTCGGTCACGCGCGCGGATGGAAGCACGGTGACCCTATCCATCGGTGATTTGATCTATCAGAACGACCTTGTTGAGACCGAAACAAGCAGCTCTGTATCGCTGGTTTTTGTGGATGGCTCGGTTTTCACGCTGTCGCAGAATTCGCGCATGATTATGGATGAGCTGGCCTATTCGCCGTCAGGTGGCGATAATTCTGGGGTGTTTAACCTGATCCAGGGCGGCTTTGTCTTTGTCGCGGGCCAGTTGGCGCGCACCGGCGATATGGATGTGAACACGCCCACCTCGACCATTGGGATCCGCGGCACGACCGTTGAGGTTCAGATTGTCGTTAATGACGGCATTACCGAGGTCATCGTGTCTTTGCTGCCCGACTGGCCTGCCGGGGAATTAGGCCAGGTCGATTTATTCGATGTAAATAATGACTTCATCGCCAGTCTGATTGACACCGAAACCAGTTGGGTCATCTCGCCCCTGGACGGGGAAACGCGACCGATTTCGCGCGTTGAAGCCACACAGCTGGAATCCAATGCGCTTCTGACACAGAACTATGACGTGACCGAGCGGGCCGAGATCCGGGTTAACTCGGGCGGGGATTATGTCGAGTTTGACAACATTCCAAGCAATGGACCGGGCGTCCAACAACCCCAAGCGCCGGATGGCGCGCCTGCCCCACAGGACGCGGCCCCACAAGACGATCAAGGCCCAAATGACGACGGGTCTGGTGGCACTGGGGATCAGGATGACGCCGCACTTGAGACGGGTGATGGGACACAAGTTGCCCAATCGGACGCAGCCCTAGAAGGCATCACCAATCTATTTATAGACCCCGCATTGGGTGGCACCGATACAGGGCAAGAATTCGCGTCCTTGCTGGAAGATCCGGGTCTGGGCAACACGTCACTGGTCAACCCGTTTAACACCAACAGCACCAGCGGGACAAATACGGACGGGTTTGGGAACAATGTGCCCTTGCTCGACGGGGTTCAAGCCGTCAGCGCGCAACCCATCGTTGCTGATTTGGTGACGGATGTGGACGAAGACCAGTCCTTGCAGATTAATGTTTTGCAAGACGCGATGGACACGCGGGGCGGCACGTTGCAACTGGTGTCAATCAGTTCGCCCAACAATGGCACCGCCACTGTGTCTGAGACGGGTGCCGTTGAGTACACGCCCGCACTGAACTTTTCCGGCACCGACAGCTTTACCTTTACCGTTGAAAATGAACTGGGAAATCAGGCCAGCGCCACAGTCACCGTGCAAGTCGCCGCAATCAATGACGCCCCCAATGTTAGTGATGATACTGCCTTGACCGCACAAGAAACCAGCGTTGCGATCAATGTGCTCGGCAATGATCAGGACCCTGACAATGTTCTCAGTGATTTGACCATCGCTGTGCAAAGCGCTCCGGAAAATGGCACGACGGAAGTGGTCGGCGCGCAGGTTCTGTATACGCCAAACCCAGGTTTTCAAGGCACAGACACCTTTACCTACAGCCTGTCCGATGGCAGCGATCAAAGCCCTTCGGTTGCGACTGTCAGTATCCTTGTCAATGATCCCCCACGTGCCACAGATGATATCGTGCAGGTGGATGAGGATGGTAGCGTCGCGATCAGCGTTGGCGGCAATGACGTGGATTCTGAGAATGACGGATTTACACTCACCAATGTGTCATCCACGGAAAACGGAACCACATTTCTTCAAGAAGGCGTCGTCACCTATACGCCCAATCCAAATTTCAGCGGAGCCGACACGTTTACCTATACGGTCACGGATGGTTTTGGACGCAGCTCGTCTGCGACAGTTACGATCACTATAAACAGCGTCAATGACGCCCCCGTGGCGCTACCTGACAGCGCAATCACACAAGAACGCGCGCCCATTACGATAGACGTTTTGAGCAATGACAGTGACATAGATGGCGACATCTTAAGCATCGGCGCAATTGCGGTAGCCCCAAGCTTGGGATCGGTGGTGATCGAGGAAGATGGCCGCCTGACCTATACCCCAAATACCAACCAAGGCGGGACAGACAGCTTTAGCTACACAGTGTTGGATGGAAATGGCGGGTCGCAAACGGCCTCGGTGACGATCCAGATTGACTCAATCAACACGGACCCCATCGCTGTGGATGATGCCGGTTTCACCAGCCCATTCAACGCGCCTGTGCAGATCGAAGCTGCGCAATTATTGGCCAATGACGATGATGGCGACCCCGACTTAGCACAGACATTGACGCTGACTGGTGTCGGCAATGCAAGCCGCGGGACGGTCACGTTGGACGGCGATCTTATCACGTTCACCCCAACCAGCGGCGCGTCCGGTCCGGCGCGTTTTGACTATACCGTAAGCGACGGCGCAGGTGGCGAAGCGACAGGTACAGTGCGCCTAGACATCATCGAAAACACCGCGCCTGTTGGGGGGGATGATGCGGGTCTGACCACGGCGGAAGACACGATCTTGGTGATTGACGCTTTGGCCAATGACGTCGATGCCAACGGGGATCCGTTGCAGATCAGCACTGTCAGCGCGCCCAGCCACGGTCAAGCCAGCGTCACAGAAGACGGGCAAATTCTATATACGCCCAACGTGAATTTCAACGGAACTGACAGCTTTACATACACAGTCGCTGACGGTTTTGGGGGCACTGACACGGCAAGTGTAACACTGAACATCACACCTGTCAGCGATCCTGTTACGATCAATCCCATTAGCACCGACTCGCGTTTGGACGTCGAAGAACAGTTCGAGGGCTTCGTGGTTGCCGGCACAGCCGAACCGAACGGCACGGTGACCCTGACCCTGGCGGGCACGACAGTCAGCACTGCGACCGACGCGGCTGGCACGTTCACATTTTCTATGCAATCCAGTGATTTACCCGACGCGGAAACGGCCAACATCACCATCACCTCAACTGATGCTGCAGGCAATGCCAGCGGGTCCGCTTCAACAATTGTAAGCCTGGAACGCCCGGACTTTGTGACCGATGTTTCCGTCGCCGGGTCAGTGACGAACTTTGACGAAACCGGTGTGTCGTTCGATCTGGATATCAGCGACATGCCGTTCGAGGCGCTTTTTCAGTCAACCGAGACCGGCACGCAGCTGCGCACCCCGACTACGTCCGGCACTGAAATCCGCTTCACTACAGCGTCTGGCACCAGCTTTGCTTTCTCGGGTGAAAACTTGGACTATTCCGCGGGCACAGGGGTTGTGACGGGCTTCCAGATTGGCACCCCAACAGATCCAGATTTCTACACGTCCACAGGTTTGCGCATCGCTTTGGGCGAAGTGCAGCAGGTGCTGGAATTCAGTGTGGTCGATGGCGTATTGGATCAAGCCCCATTGCAAGATTTGCTCGATCCTTACAGGGTGAATTTCAGCGGTTCTGAGCAGCAAGATTTCATCACAGACACAAATTTCCTGACACAAAACGACACGTTGCGCGGCAATGGCGGGGATGACCAACTGGACGGTGGCGTCGGCGATGACCAGATCCTTGGCGGGACTGGAAACGATTTTCTCTTTGATATTCAGGGTAATAACACACTCGATGGGGGTGATGGTGAGGATACCGTGTCTTATGCCCGCTTGGGTGAGGCAGTCCTGGTTGATCTGAATGCCGGCACAGCGACCAAAGCCGATGGCAACACCGACCGGATCAGCAACACGGAAGTTCTTTGGGGATCACAGTTCGCGGATGCGATCCAACTGGCTGACGACGCAACATTCAACAGCGTCGCAGGTCTGGGGGGCGATGACACTTTGATCGGTGGTACGGGTCTGTTCGACTTTGTTGCCTATGACACCGACAGCCAATTCAGCGAAAACACGTCCGGTGTCATCGTAGATTTACTGCAAGGCACCGCCACGGACCTGTTCGGCGACACAGATACGCTACAAAATTTCGAAGGCGTCATCGGCAGTGAGTTTTCCGATGTGCTCACCGGCAGAAGCACGGATACCACCTTTATCGCCGGGACTGGGGATGACACGGTCATCACCGGGGCGGGCAATGACAGCGTGCAGTTGGGCCAAGGCGCCGATGCGTTGCATTTCTCACAAGGCACCGATGTTGTTACGGATTTTGACTTCAGCCAGGGTGACACGTTGGTCTATTCTGGCCTTGCTCTGCAAAATTTTGACAACCTGATAACAGTGGACTTCGGGACAGGTGACACGGCTGGAACTGCGATCCAATTCACAGACGAGTCCGGCACCCTTCACAGTCTGAACTTAGAAGGCGTGGCCCGTGCCGACGTTAATCGCGCGCTGTCTTTCCCAGAATTTTCTGGCACGTCAGGTGATGACGAGATCGGCGTGGCAACAGCAACAGGGGATGCGATCAGCCTTATTGCCTCGGCGGGTGATGACACCTATCGCTTTGCTAACAATGGTGAACGCGCCTATCAACAATTGCTTTATGATGGTCAAAGCTTTGATGGCATCATCGCCAATATCAATGTTAACGACGCGTCCAGCACCATTACCAAGGGCGATCAGGGCACGGACACGCTGACAGATGTGCAGCAAGTGGCGCGCTTTGCTTTCGGCATGGCTGGATCAACCTCGGATGATACTTTCAACCTAACGCTGCACGACTCTGAACTTTCCTGGATCGGCACTTATGGCTACGGCGGCGAAGACATTGTAAATATCAACGGAGGACGCGGATTGGTGCGGATGTCGCTGGACAATACGGACACTAACACCTTTGCAGATCTAACGACAGGCATCATCCGGGCCGAAAATGGGACGTCAATCACCATCAACGAATTGGGGGATATGTCGCGCATCACTTATTCGCTGCGCACATTTGGCGGCGATGACACCGTGGCAGGGTCAGAACGCGACGACTTGTTCGTGTTGGGTGCGGGGAATGACAGTGTCGACGGACGCGGCGGATATGACATCGTTCAATATGATCGGCCCGAGATCCGGGGCGGGATCGATGTGAATTTGCAAACTGGCCAAGGTATCGGCTCTTGGTCTGATCAGAGTTTTGTTCACACGCTCAGCAACATAGAAGAGATCCAAGGGTCGTCGTCAAGTGATGTCCTGACCGCTGCCGATACCGGATCCAGCCTGTTTGGGCGGGATGGAAATGACACGTTGATCGGGGGCGCAGGCGTTGATTCTTTGGTGGGCGGCGGCGCGAATGATGTGATTATCGGGGGTGGCGGCGCAGATTTCATCGACGCGGGCGACGGCAACGACTTCATCGACGCGTCAACTGGAACCGCGGCCAGCCAAGGCACGGGCGATTTCATTCAGCCCGGCACCGGGCGCGACACAATCCTTGGGCATGAAGAGCTATTTCAGTCCGGAGGCGGGATCGATATTAGCTATGCCAACATCACCTCAGACACGGAAGGCGTCGTGATCACGCTTGCGCAAAATGGCACTGGCACAGCCAACTCAAACATTAACGGCGTTGTGCGCGATACATTCACCTTTGCCAGGTCGGTCGAGGGCACGCAGGCGTCTGATAGCTTTGTCGTTAGTGCTGCCGAAGAACAGGTCTTAAGGGGCCACGAAGGCGATGATGTATTTCAGCGCACAGATTTTGCGCAAGGGCATACGGATGGCGGCGATGGGCGCGACTCGTTGATCTTGTCTCAATCCGGCAGCTTTGATTTCGCGGCGATAGATACGACTGAGTTCTACAGCGACATCGAGGAAATCAACCTTGAAAACGGGCAGCGCAACGACGTGACCTTATCGTTGGAAAATGTGATCGACTTTTCCAGCACGGCAGATCCACTGCTAGACGCGGCCTTTGGAACGGATGCTGCGGAAAGCTTGACGATCTTGGGCGATGACACCGATACCGTTTTCCTGCGCGACAGTGAGTTCCAACAAAATGGGACAGTGGTCGATGATGCAGGTCGCAACTTGGATGTCTATCAATATGTCAGCGGCGCTGGAATTTTGGCGATGGTAGCCGTGGACCAAGACATAGAGGTCTTCGTTGGGCCTGCCGCTTAAGATAAACCAACTTCAGGTTGATCCAATTGCGCACAGCCGCGTTCTGGCTTAAGTCATTGGGATCGACCAATGCAAGTCCGCTTGAGATCTTGCCAAAATACGAGCACCACTTTGCTATGAAACGTTTTCTGGATGCGACTTTGGGCAAATGGGTGCGCCATCTTTTATTCGTATTGATCCGGTCATTCTACGCCCTTTTTTACAATGTCAGTTGCTCGAATAAACACCTACTGCAGGATCAACCCGGTACACTTATCATTGCCACCCATGTCAGCCGTCATGATGGTCCTTTAATTGCGTCCATTCTGTATTCAACGATGCGGATCCGCCCCACGGTACACTACGATGAATACCACCATCCTTTGCAATGGCCCGCAATGTTTGTCGCGGCAGCTATTCCGATGAGTTCTCCGAAATCTTGGCCCGACGCAAAACGCAAAGCCCGTAAAGTCTTTGTTCTAGAAGTCATTCGAAAAGTACTGGCAAACCGCAATTCGATCCTTTTATTCCCCGCAGGGAAGGTCCGTCGCCAAGAACGCGAAATCATCGCCCCGTATTTGTCAGGCGCTTATGATATTTTGACCGCAGAACCAAATACCCCGGTCATGATTTTGCGAATTGACGGTTTGGGCAAGTTCCAATTTGCAAAATATGATGGGTTTTACAGTTTTCTGGGACTTAAATCTGGGCGGCGACATGTCAGCATAGATATCGCCCCCGTGACTGATTTGACTCCAAATCAACCCTTGGAGGAATTCAATCAAAGATTGGAATTCCTATTGAACATGCAATTGCCTTATACATCGAAACTGGAAAAAACGGGCGCATGATCTGACGGTTTTTCCCAACCGCGCGCCGCGCGTAACACGCGCGAACCATGGGCGGCATTCGAAATATCTGGCGTCGCCCAAATATGATCTAAGCGGCGCCCTTTGTCCGCCGTGTCCCAATCACGAGCACGATAACTCCACCAAGAATAGAGTTTTCCTTCGGGAATATCCGCCCGCGTCACATCGACCCAAGCCCCGGCGTCCTGTGTTTGCGCCAAGTGCTCTACTTCAATAGGCGTGTGCGAAACGACCTTAAGTAGTTGTTTATGCGACCAAACATCGTCTTCCCGCGGGGCGATATTCAAATCCCCCACCAAGATAGACATCTTGGGTTTATCTTTATGGAACCAATCGCGCATTTGCGTCAGGTAGTCCAATTTCTGACCGAATTTTTCATTCTTTTCGCGATCGGGTGTATCGCCTCCGGCTGGCACATAAAAATTATGCACTGTAACACCATTTTCCAATCGCCCCGCAATGTGGCGTGCGTGGCCCAATTGTGCAAAATCCTCGGCACCGGCTTCCACCATTGGAATTTTCGATAAGATCGCAACGCCGTTATATCCCTTTTGACCGCGCGCCACCATGTGCACATACCCTAAAGCGGCAAAGGCTTCAGTCGGGATTTTATCAACAGGGGATTTGCATTCTTGCAGACATAAAACATCCGGCGCGTCTTCGCGCATCAAACGTTCCACCAATCCAGCCCGCAGCCGCACCGAATTGATATTCCAAGTCGCCAATGTAAATGCCATTCCCGCCTCTCCTACGCGTAGTATTCGGACACTAACCTGACCGGCAAAGAGCGACCAGCTTTGTTTCAATTCAAAGAGCGAATGAGCCGGAGGCCAAAAAAAGACCGGGCACTAGGCCCGGCCAGTTCCAACAGGGAGGTGCAGACCAGACCCCGGGCCTGCAACGGGTAATAGGCAAGTATGGCGGCGCATCAAGATTACAACCCAAAAACCCTCACACTTGAAATAGATTATGCAATCAAGCGATATCCACCTGATTCTGTTACCAAAAGACGCGCATTTGATGGGTCGGGTTCGATCTTTTGACGTAGGCGATATATATGCGTCTCTAATGTGTGTGTCGTCACACCAGCATTATAACCCCAAACTTCGTGCAACAACACATCACGTGCGACGACACCATCGGCAGAGCGATACAGGAACTTTAAGATATTCGTTTCTTTTTCCGTCAGCCGGATTTTACGATCATCTTCTGTCACCAACATCTTTGTTGCTGGCTTGAAAGTATAAGGCCCCAATTGGAATACCGCATCTTCGGATTGTTCATGTTGGCGCAACTGCGCCCGAATTCGCGCCAATAGAACTGGAAACTTAAACGGTTTGGAGACGTAATCATTCGCGCCCGCATCCAAGCCCAAAATTGTATCAGCATCGCTGTCATGGCCGGTCAGCATCAATACGGGGCTTTTCACCCCTTGTTTGCGCATCAATCGGCACAGTTCGCGTCCGTCTGTATCGGGCAAGCCGACGTCAAGGATCACCAAATCGTAGATCGCTTCTTTAGCGCGTTCCATCGCGCTAGCCCCGTTGGCCGCCTCAAAGACGTCAAAATCTTCGGTCATGATCAACTGTTCACTAAGAGCCTCGCGCAGGTCTTCGTCGTCATCAACAAGCAAGATCTTTTTCAACTGTGCCATTGCGGGCCTCCTATTTACATAACATCAGAAATGCGTGTGAAATGACTTTTACGCAACTGCCTCGGGTTGCGTCTCACAGGCTCGTGTCCGGAAGAGCCGGTTTTGGGGTAAATGTTTCAAAAATGGATCCCGAATATTACGTGTTTGACGACGTCTGCTACACATGTTCAGTGTTTGACCATGTGTTTCGACCCAGATATTTCAGAACGCCTTGCCCGCGCGCGCGCGGATCTGCGCATGGGCGTACCAATTGTCTTAGACGGTGGGACGCCGATGCTGGTCCTTGCCGTTGAAACATTAACCCAAGACCGTCTTGCGGCCGTTCATGATCTGAAGACAGACCCGGTCATAGCGATCACAGATCATCGCGCTCGCACGCTCAAAGCCCATGCCTATGACGGCGATCTGGCGCGGCTTTCCCTTCCACGCGAGGCGTCTTTGGATTGGGTGCGTGGCATTGCTGATCCGGCGGATGATTTGCGCACGCCGATGAAGGGCCCTTTTATGGCCCAACGCGGCGGCGACAGTTTGGCCCATCGCGTCTCACTTTTGCTTGTAAAATCGGCGCGCCTTTTGCCAGCAGCCGTATTATGTCCCCTGAACGACCCGAATTTCGCGGCCACGCGGGATCTGACATCCTTGCCGCTGGATCAAATCCTTCCCGCGCTGCACACCGCGCAGCCCTTGTCGCCCGTGATTTCAGCCCGCTTGCCTTTATCTGTGTCCGAGGCCGGACAGTTGCATGTGTTCCGACCCGAAGATGGCGGCGAAGAGCATTATGCCGTCGAAATCGGTAAGCCCGACCGCACCCAACCTGTGTTGGCACGATTGCATTCTGCATGTTTCACAGGGGATCTGTTGGGCAGTTTGAAATGCGATTGCGGCCCACAACTGCGCGGTGCTCTGACTCAGATGGGGGCAGAGGGCGCTGGCGTTTTGCTATATCTTAACCAGGAGGGGCGCGGCATCGGGCTTGCTAATAAAATGCGGGCCTACAGCTTACAAGATCAGGGGTTTGATACGGTCGAGGCCAACCACCGGCTGGGTTTTGAAGATGATGAACGCGACTTTCGGCTGGGGGCCGATATCCTGCGCCAAATGGGTTTTACCCAAGTGCGTCTGCTGACCAACAATCCAGCAAAAATTGACATGATGGAGCGCTGCCAGATCCATGTGCGCGCGCGTGTGCCACTGAAAACTGGACAAACCCCTCAAAATGCTGGCTATCTGGCCACCAAGGCTGCAAAGTCGGGACACCTGCTTTAAAAAGGAAACCCCCGATGCAAGGTGGATGTTACTGCGGCGCGTTGCGCTTCGAAACGACAGCAAAGCCTGTCCAAAAAGGCCAATGCCATTGCCGCGAATGCCAATATTTTGCCAGTGGCGCCATGAATTTCTATCTGGTCATCCCAGAGGCGGGCTTCACCTATACCACGGGCACGCCGGCCTGCTTTACCCGTTCGGATCTGGAAAACCCGGTAACGCGTGAGTTTTGCGGGACCTGCGGCACCCCTGTGTTAACGCGCCGTATTGGGCTACCGATGGTCATTTTGAAGGCTGGCGTGTTGGATAATCCGTCCGACTACGGGGATAGCAGCATGGCGATTTTCATGAAAGACGCGCAACCGTTTCATGTGGTTCGCGACGGAAAACCCTGCTTTCAGGATATGCCGCCCCGGACATGAGCCCTTTTTGTGATCCATAAAAGCCCAAAAGACCTGGTGCTGACCCCAAGCGGACTGCGTTTCGCAAACCGTCTGTACCCCTGCACGATTGGCAAGGGGGCCCTGACACAGACCAAACGCGAAGGCGACGGCGCAACCCCGCAAGGCATCCACCGAATCGTTGGGATGCTGTACCGCCCAGATCGCGTGCGCAGTCCTGCCGCTTGGGCACACCCTATCCTGCCGGGCGATCTGTGGTGCGATGACGTTCAGGATCCAAACTACAACAAAAAGATTCGCGCGCCACATCCCGCCCGCCATGAGGTGCTGCGCCGCGCAGACCCGCTATACGACCTGGTCCTATTGACCGATTGGAACTGGCCAGAAGCAATCAAAGGGCACGGTTCGGCGATTTTTCTGCACCAGTGGCGGCGTCCTGGCTATCCAACCGAAGGCTGTATCGCTTTGAAACGGTCGCACCTGCACGCGATTGCCAAAAAGCTAACCCTCAACAGCCGCGTCATTGTGCCGTAAGATAGGGTTCATCCCACGCCGCGTGCGCCAAAGATGGCCGAGCCCACCCGGACATGTGTGGCCCCCAAAGCAATTGCGCGTTCGAAATCGCTGCTCATGCCCATCGACAATCCGCTTAACCCATTGCGCGCGGCAATTTTGGCAAGCAATGCAAAATGCAAGGACGGCTCTTCGTCAACAGGTGGGATGCACATCAATCCCAAGATCGGCAGATCCATCGACTGACATGTCGCAACAAACGCATCCGCATCTTGCGGCAAAATCCCTGCCTTTTGCGGCTCTTCCCCTGTGTTCACCTGTATAAACAATCCAGGGCAGGATCCGATGTCTTGGGCGATCCGCGCGATCGTCGTTGCCAGTTTAGGCCGATCCACGGAATGGATCACATCGACCAACTCCATCGCGGCGCGCGTCTTGTTGGATTGCAGCGGCCCAATCAAATGCAAATCCACGCCGTCAAACTGACTGCGGAACCCCGGCCATTTGCCTTGCGCTTCTTGCACTTTGTTTTCACCAAAACAGCGATGCCCTTGTTCCAAAACCGCCTGGACGCGCGCATCTGGCTGCACCTTACTCACGGCAATCAATGTGACGGATGCAGGGTCGCGCCCGGCAGTGACCGCAGCTGTCGCCATACGTTGTTTGATTTCATCCAAGGACATACGCAAAACTCTATAATTGGCCTTCAAACGAAAAAGGGCAGAGCGGATGCTCTGCCCAAATTCTGTCGTGTAACTCTCGAATTAGAACGAGAAGATCACACCCAAAGACGCGACTGTGTCGTCTGCTTTGTTTTGGCCAATTGCACCGATCAGGTTTGCGCCACCCAGATCGTAGTCTCCTTGGATACCGATCACGTCGCCATCGTCACCGTCTTGCAGAGCTGCGCTGATTGTGAACGTCGAAGACACGTCATAGGCCAAGCCAACCATCAGCGTGCTTTCGCTGTTGATACCAACTTCGACACCCAGAGCACCGCCGCTGTATTCTACACCCAGCATCCAGCCGTCGTCGTCATTAATACCAACGCCGAAGGACACCGAACCCACTTCGTAACGTGCTGCCAATTCAGCCGTGTTGCCAGCTGTGTCCGAGGACAAGCCGATTGTCAGTCCGCCAGTTTCGTAAGCAGCATACACAACGTCGTTCGCATCCGAGTTACGTGCAAATGCGTTGCCGCCACCGTCGGAGTTGTCGAAACCCAGCGTTCCACCATCGTTGAAGCCGAAGAATGTCGCTTGGCGAGCCAACGAACGCATCGCGCCGTTTGTTGCGCCGACTGTGACGGTCAGGCCGTCTGCTGTCATGCGAACGAAGCCGCGCTCCAGCGATGTGTTTGCGGACGAGTCTGTACCGTCTGCGATGACGGAGTTCGCATCAACTGTGTTGTTGGAGATGTTCATCCGCGCGCCGGCGCTGAATGTAACGCCTGCGTCTGTTTCAACAGTCGCTGCAAATGTCAGGCGAACGCGCGAAGATACGTCTGTGTCTGTGCCGTTGTTTACAACACCAGCAAAGCCGTAGCCGCCAACTGTTACGGACGAATGTCCGTCTGCCGCTGCGATACCTGCGGACGCGATCAGCGCCGTGGTAGCAAAGAGGACCTTTTTCATGAGATATTCCCTCGGTTTTAAAATCATTGCCCAAACCAGTGATTCCGGTGAGGGTATGAACGCTTTTTTGTCCTTAGCGCCCATCTTTGCAAGCATTGTGAGGCCGTGGGAATGACAGAACCGGGGCGTGGTGCAGCTTTGCCACACCCTTTGAACGCACCTTGTGTGCCTTCATTAGCTTGCTCTGGGTTAACATCGTCTATACGAATCCCACAAGAATGCAGGAAACGAAGCAGGTCGAACGCTATGAAACCATATTGGACAGTCAGTTTATGCCTTTCCGCAGCTTTGTTGTTGTCGGCGTGTGCACAACAAACCAACGATGAAATCCAGGATGGCCCCGTTGTCCAACGCGAAACCGCCGCGGAACAGCAAGAGCGTGAATTTCTGGGCGAAGGGCCTCGGTCAGATCGCACATTGTTGTCCTTATTTAATACCGGCGATCCTGAACTTAAGGTGGATGTGAACCGCTATATTTGGGCCGCTTCCCTTGAAGTCTTGGATTTTCTGCCCATTCAAACAGTCGATTCGTTCACCGGTGTGATCGTCACAGGATACGGGACTCCTCCCGGCGGTGGTCGGGCTTACCGCGCCACAGTTTTGGTGGATGATCCGGCTTTGGATGCACGGTCTTTGACTTTGGCGATGCAAACACGGGGCGGTCCAGTCAGTGCCTCGACGATCCGCGCGATTGAAGACGCGATCCTTACACGGGCGCGTCAGTTACGGGTGGCAGATTCACGGCTTTAACCCGTCGCCCATTCGACGTATTCCTAGCGCCGGGCCAAGTGCCCGGCGTTTTCATTTGTACATCCAAGGACCCATCCCATGACCGGTTACGCGCCCAACGACATCGAAGCCAAGTGGCAACAGGCTTGGGATCAGGCCGGACTGTTTCGCGCGGTTCGCGATGACAGCAAGCCAAAATATTACGTGCTGGAAATGTTCCCCTACCCGTCCGGGCGCATCCATATTGGCCATGTGCGCAACTATACGATGGGCGATGTGATCGCGCGGTTCAAACGCGCCACAGGACATAACGTGCTGCACCCGATGGGGTTTGATGCCTTTGGGATGCCTGCCGAAAACGCGGCCATGGCAATCGGGGGTCACCCCAAAGAATGGACCTACAACAATATCGACGACATGGTCGCGCAGATGAAACCCATGGGGTTTTCGCTGGATTGGGAACGGATGTTTGCCACCTGTGACCCGGACTATTACGGCCAGCAACAGGCTCTGTTCCTGGATTTCCTCAAAGCTGGACTGGTCTACCGCAAAAATGCCGTGGTAAATTGGGATCCGGTCGACATGACTGTGCTGGCCAATGAACAGGTGATTGACGGCAAGGGCTGGCGGTCGGGGGCCGAGGTCGAGCGGCGTGAGCTGACCCAGTGGTTCTTTAAGATCTCTGACATGGCCGGTGAGCTGCGCGCGGCGCTGGACGGTTTGGACAATTGGCCCGCCAAAGTGCGTTTGATGCAGGAAAACTGGATCGGGGAATCGCGTGGGCTGGAATTCGCGTTCCAGCCTACGGATGGTGGCAATCCGATTGACGTCTATACCACCCGGCCCGACACTCTGATGGGCGCGTCTTTTGTCGGAATATCGCCCGACCATCCCATTGTGAAAGACATGGAGGCCAGCAACCCCGATCTGGCCGCCGCCGTGGCCGAAATGCGCAAAGGCGGCACCACCGCTGAAGCGTTGGAAAAGGCGGAAAAGCTGGGCTTTGATACGGGGCTGCGCGTGCGGCATCCGCTTGATCCCAATTGGGAGTTGCCTGTTTGGGTCGCAAATTTCATCCTTATGGATTACGGTACCGGCGCGATCTTTGCCTGCCCCGCCCATGATCAGCGTGACCTTGATTTCTGCCGCAAATACGATTTGCCTGTTATCGACACGTTCTTTGCCAAAGGCGATGACACGCCCGTGGGCACCGAGGCCTTTGTGCCGCCCAAAACCGACACAGTGACATGGGTCAACCACTTCGCAGGCCTGACGGAAGCCACAGGTGAAGAGGCCATCGCGGCTACGATTGATTTTGCCGAACAGGCCGGATGGGGCACCGGCAAAACCCAATTCCGCCTGCGCGATTGGGGTCTGTCGCGTCAACGCTACTGGGGTTGCCCGATTCCTGTGGTGCATTGTGATGCCTGCGGTGTGGTCCCCGAGCGCAAAGAAAATCTGCCCGTTCAGTTGCCCGACGATGTCAGCTTTGACATTCCCGGCAACCCGCTGGACCGCCACCCCACCTGGCGCAATACGTCCTGTCCGTCTTGTGGCAAAGCTGCG
>JBGCEM010000220.1:0-2734 GCA_045106335.1 Paracoccaceae bacterium
GAGTACGCACGCGCCGCTGTCTCATTACTGACCTGATCTATGATGACCATTTGGGCTCTCAGACTTTGGGTGCGCCTTATTCCGTTCCATACAATTGAGGTTTACGAACATCGTGTGCGGCTGTGATCAGATCGCAGTCGCTAATTCCTTTTCCTTCCAATCAAAGTCTTTGCCAGAGTTCAGGACGCTCCATGCGATACGGGCGAGCTTGTTGGCCAGTGCAACGCCAAGTTTGTTGTGCTGCATCCGTGTCGCGGCCGCCTCCAACCATGGGCCAAAACTGAACTTATGCCAGTTCTTTGGCCGCATCATGATGACTTGCGCAGCTTGCACAAATAGCATGCGCAGATACCGGCTGCCGCGTTTTGTAATGCGTCCAAGTATCGTGCGACCGCCAGTGCTGTGTTGTCGTGGAACGAGCCCCAACCATGCCGCAAAATCGCGACCACGGTCATAAGCCTCACCAGTCCCGACTGCAGCGACCACTGCTGTTGAGATGATGGGCCCAATTCCAGGAATGGTCATGAGCCGCTGACAACTTGCCTCGCTTTTGCTGACAGCTTCAATCTCAGAGGTTGTCATCTCAATACGCTTGTCTATCCAAATCCAGTCCTGTTGAAGGCCGAGGATCAACTTACGCATCCGCAATGACATCTCACCATTCCGGTTGTCCAAAATCGCTTGGAGCGACGTGCGCAACGCAGCCACGCTTTTGCGAACAGTGATCCCTTGCTCAATCAGAAATGCACGGATTTGGTTCATAGTCGCCGTCCGCCGTGACACAAGCCGAGATCGCACGCGATGCAACGCCTGCAGATCAAGCTGTTCCTGTGTCTTCTCAGAAACCGTCTTGAGATTGGGACGAAGAGCGGCTTCGGCGATGGCCTCGGCATCATTGTAATCGTTCTTTTGGCCTTTGTTGAACGGTTGAACGTAAACCGCTGGGATGATCCGAGGCTCAAATCCCAATTCGCGCAATGTTCGGCTGACAAAATGCGCGCTCATGCAGGCCTCCATGCCAACAATGCAACGCGGCAGCGTTTCAAAAGTCGCCTTCAACGCCAACCGTTTGATCTTCTTTCGCAAAACGCGATGACCCGCGTGATCAAAGCCGACGAGGTGAAACGTGTCTTTTCCGATGTCGACGCCAATGACTCTAACCTCACCGACGTCTTCTGACTTTCTTGATTGCATAGCTACTTCTCCTGTTTGCAATATAGGCAAAGCCTAACCTGCTGGGTGAAGCAGCCGGTACATCCCATTACTGCCAGTTGTGACTTTAGGCAGGTCCGAATTTCTTTGGCTCAGGCTGTCTCATTATTTTCCCTAGGACTTCTCTTTACTGCGCCAAATACTGAGCGCGAACAGAACCACACCCGCAATCATGAATGGGAGATTGATCATACTGCCAGGCGCAGTGCCCGCGGTTTCGATTGTCTTGTTCGCGCCGACCCAAAGCCGCATCGCGTATTCAAGTGTGAAAAGCACGTAGAGGAAAGGGATCAGCGCTTTGTACCGGATCGCTGCAAGAAGATAAATCAGGCCGATTACCAGCTGAGACAACCCCCACAGCCCGAAAACCCCAACCACCGTTTCAGCCGCGTTGCTCGAATATGAATCGAGTGGAATGGAGGCGATGCTTTGCGCGCCGCCATCATGTGCAAACAGATGATGTTGGCTGCGCCAAAGGGTCAGGGCCGTCAGCGCATAAAAGACGTAAAGTGCGATCTTGTGACCGGGAAACTGGTTGTCCAGTGACGTTGGAAAAACACGCTGCAACAATGAAAAACGCTCCTTTTTGTATGTCCACAAAGAGCGGGACGGCTCTCGCGGGCTACGTCCAAGAGTGAAGCACTTGCAATTGGATTGCTACTCGCCTTTCGTTAGGGCAAAATTAGACAACAACGGACGCGTAATCTATTGAAATGATGCGAAAAATACAAAGTCAGAAACGCTCAGAAAGCACGGTCGACGACATTTCCGAGGCCGCTACTCAGCTTTTGGATACCGCTGGAGTCGGGAAATTCACCACGAACCATGTTGCCGAACGCGCCGGGGTTTCGATTGGATCACTGTATCGGTATTTCCGGGACAAAGGTGCCATTCTGCGGCTTATCGTTCGTCGTGAAATCAAGAAAATGCGCACCCGGGCGCTGGCAACAATTGCCGGTTCCCAAGCTTCGGATGCCGAGACGCTGATAGATGAAATTGTTGTTCACTCGACGCAAAATTTTGGCGGCCGTGGTGCCGTCGTTTTTCAGATACGGTCGCTGATCGAAGACGATATTGTGCTCCTACAGGAAATCCGCGACGCCCAGATCGACGTTGTGCAAAACCTGCATGAAAAGATGATGGACATCGCCGGAAAGCGTCGCAGCCCCATGTCAAAAGCAGCGCGTGCCGCAGCCGTCGATGCATTCACAACAGCCGTCCAAACACTTGCCAGATACAGTTCAGACAAGTCGGTTGATGCCGAGACAAGGAAGCGGCTGTTGTTTTCGCTTCTGACTGCATTGTCTGAAGAAGAGCCAAAATCGGAATATTGAGCAATCCCGCCAAGCAACTGGCTCAATCCAACTTAGAACGGCAGCAAAGTCCGGAGGCTGTGTGGAAACTGCGTTGAAGATGGCGCACAGGCGCACTTTTTGCGTTCAGCTGGAATACAGGGCGGGATCGTCTTTCAGCTACCATATTGGGTTATGGAGGCGGGTGAGGGCAAATCTAGGCACATCCT
>JBGCEM010000221.1:0-4427 GCA_045106335.1 Paracoccaceae bacterium
GACGGGATTGCTGGCCCCAAGACCAACTGGAAAACCGACCTGTCAGGTGGGATCCAGCGGGTTGCGATTGCGCATGAATGTGCGCCCTTCGGCAATGCTAAGGCCCGCGCGGTTGTCTGGACATTCCCAGATCCCGTACCAGTTCACCGCGAACCCCTTTACACCAACCGCCGCGATCTGGTTGAGGATTATCCAACATATGAGGACCGCAAGTTCTATCGCTTGCCGACCATGTATGCCTCGATCCAGAAACAGGATTTCTCAAAAGAATATCCAATGATCCTGACGTCTGGTCGCCTCGTTGAATATGAAGGTGGCGGGGACGAATCCCGGTCTAACCCATGGTTGGCAGAACTTCAGCAAGACATGTTCGTCGAAATCAACATCCGGGACGCCAACAACCTTGGTGTGCGGGATGGCGAACAGGTTTGGGTTGAAGGCGCCGAAGGGGCCAAGGTCAAAGTCATGGCCATGGTCACCGAGAGGGTCGGCGAAGGTGTTGCCTTTATGCCGTTCCACTTTGGCGGCCACATGGAGGGCAAGGATCTGCGCGACAAATATCCCGACGGGGCAGACCCTTATGTGCTGGGCGAAAGCACCAACACGGCACAGACCTATGGCTATGATTCAGTCACCCAGATGCAAGAGACCAAAGCCACTCTGTGCAAAATCTCGGTCGCGTAAGGAGGAAAGCAAATGGCAAGAGCAAAATTTCTCGTCGACGCCGAACGCTGCATTGAATGCAACGCCTGCGTTACGGCCTGTAAGAACGAACACGAAGTGCCATGGGGCATAAATCGGCGCAAAGTGGTGACCATCAATGATGGCTCACCGGGCGAACGGTCGATTTCTGTCGCGTGTATGCACTGTTCGGATGCGCCGTGTATGGCCGTCTGCCCTGTGGACTGCTTTTATCAGAACGAAGAAGGCGTGGTTCTGCACTCAAAAGATCTGTGCATCGGGTGCGGGTACTGCTTTTACGCCTGTCCCTTTGGCGCGCCGCAGTTCCCACAAGCGGGCAACTTCGGATCCCGCGGCAAGATGGACAAGTGTACCTTCTGCGCAGGGGGGCCCGAGGAAACACATTCGACCGCGGAATTCGCCAAATATGGGCGCAACCGCATTGCAGAAGGCAAGCTGCCAATCTGCGCCGAGATGTGTGCAACCAAGGCACTTCTTGCAGGGGACGGCGATGTCGTCTCTGGGATCTACCGCGAACGCGTTGTGGCGCGCGGCTTTGGCTCAGGCGCGTGGGGCTGGGGATCGGCATACGGCCAGCAAGGGGGCTAATCCCGCCTTGCCTGACCGCTGAACAGATCAGGGCGGCCCCGCATCGGGCCGCCTTTTTCGCCTAAGACCAACATCAAAGGACTCTTTTATGCTGCGCGCATTGATCGCTTTTCTTATTAGCCTGATGGTCTTCACCGCAGCGCACGCGCAAGAGACCGCCCCCCCCGCGCCGGACCGGTCTGCGACAGGTGGCGCACAAACGCTGGAAGACATTTTGGCCCGCCAGCGCGGCGAAGAGGTCGACAACAGCTTTCGCTCTGACAACATCGGCAACCCGGACACCGCCGCAGGCATGGCCGAACAGCTGAGCACGCTTGGTGGGGCGTCTGATCCAGAGCTTTGGCGGGCCTTGCGCTTTGGCAAAGCCAATATAACAGCGTCCGCCACAGGTCCTGCCGCAACAGTTTTGGTGCAGGACGGCGGGATGGCTTGGCTGCAGTTCCGTGAAGGACCTTTGCGGATCTATGGCGGGTATGTCCTGCTTGGAACTCTTGTCCTGCTGCTTTTGTTCTACATCATCCGGGGCAAAATCCGAATTGACGGTGAAAAAACCGGGCGCACCGTGACCCGCTTCAAAGCGGTTGAGCGCTTCGGACATTGGCTGCTGGCGGGGTCGTTTATTTTGCTTGGAATTACGGGGCTTGTATCGCTGTTTGGGCGGACAGTTTTGATCCCGCTGTTCGGGCATGACGCGTTTTCAACGCTCGCGTTGGGATCTAAATGGATACATAACAACGTGTCTTGGGCGTTCATGCTGGGCTTGGCGATGATCTTTGTGATGTGGGTCGTTCACAATCTGCCCGATCGCACAGATATCAACTGGCTGCTTAAAGGCGGTGGAATTTTCACCAAAGCCCATCCGCCCGCCAAGAAATTTAACGCCGGACAAAAACTGATCTTTTGGTCGGTGATTGTGCTGGGCACCTCAATTTCTGTGTCTGGGCTGGCGCTTCTGTTCCCATTTGAAATCAACATGTTCGCAGCGACGTTCTCAAAACTAAATAGCTTTGGGATCTCAGGGGCTTTGGGTCTGGGCGACTTGCCAACCACCCTCGCACCACATGAGGAAATGCAATACGCGCAGCTTTGGCATGCGATTGTCAGCTTTGTGCTTATGGCGATTATTCTGGCGCATATCTACATTGGCTCTGTTGGCATGGAGGGCGCATCAGACGCGATGACATCTGGCGAAGTCGAAGAGCAATGGGCACGCGAACACCACTCACTTTGGGTGGAAGAGGTTCAGGCCAAAGCGGCTGACGCACCCAAAGGTGCTGAACCTGCCGAATAGATGCTGCGCGCGTTGGCCATACCCCTGCTGTTGGCCAGTCCGCTGGCGGCGCAAGACTTCTTTACCCTCAAGGGCCATGGTGGGCCAATTATGGACATCACCGTGTCGCCAGCCGGCCAGATAGCCACGGCCAGCTTTGACAATTCCGTCGGGCTGTGGATCGATCGATCCCCGGCTTGGCTGGAAGGGCACAGAGCTGCGGTGAACACCGTTGCTTTTGTGAAAGACGACGTGCTGGGCTCGGCTGGGGATGACAACAGTTTGCGGCTGTGGTCGATTGCGCGCCAAAAGACGTATCAGATCGACGGGCACACCGCCAAGATTGTAGATATTGCAGTGGCTCCGAACGGCGATACCATTGCCACGGCCTCTTGGGATGCGACTGTTGGGCTGTCGTCCTGGAGCCAAATCCAAACTTCCGCAGACACCGTCGCGCTGACGACCAACAGGCTGAAAGGGCACAAACAAGGCGTCAATGCTTTGGCCTTTTCACAAGACGGACAGCGGCTTTATTCCGCCTCTGTCGATGGAACCATTCGTGAGTGGTCCTTTTTGGATCCCGCGCCCGTGTCGCGGGTGATTGTGAAGCACGGGTTTGGTGTCAACGAACTTGTGGTAAATGACACAGATGGTTGGCTGGCTTACGGTGCCGCCGATGGCGGAACACGGTTGATCGATCTGGAAACTGGCGCGCAGATCGCGGATTTCTCCATGGACCGGCGTCCTATTCTGTCGATGACCTATGACCCCCAAGCGCATCGTTTGGCTGTGGGGGATGGGCATGGCTACATCATGATGATCGACACCCAGGCATTGCAAATCACCCACGACTTTCGCGCCACCACCAGGGGGCCAATTTGGGCACTGGCGTTTTCCACAGACGGGCGCAACATCCATTCCGGAGGGATTGAAGACATCGTCTATTCTTGGCCGGTCGCCACATTGGATGAACACGGCACCATGAGTCCCCAAACCCGCAGCTTTCTAGAAGACCCCGACGCCCTGCCCAACGGAGAACGACAGTTCAAACGCAAATGCTCAATCTGCCACACGCTGTCGGAAGGATCTGCGCGACGGGCCGGGCCAAGTTTGCACAACCTTTTCGGACGACGTGCTGGAACAGTGCCCGATTACACATATTCAGAAACGCTCTACAACTCAGAAATTATCTGGTCCTCTGACACGATCAATGCTTTGTTTGACGAAGGCCCGGATCATTATATTCCCGGAACGAAAATGCCCATGCAGCGGATCACGCAGCAAGGTGACCGGGACGATCTGATCACCTATTTGCGCCACGCCACACAGACACAGGAGAACTGAAATGAAAGCAATGTTTGCAGCTTTTGCAGCGATTGCGGTGATCGCAGTTGGATCCTTTTTGGTCCTGGGCCAGGCCGGTTTTTCCAGCCAAGACCAAGCCACAGGACCAGCCGTACGCCTGAACGACTGAAACCGTGTTGCGTTAGATCGGGACCGCTACACATATTCGAATGGATTGACCACGCGCACCCCTGTTGGACTGAAATCAGAGATATTACCCGTCGCGACCGTGGCATTTTGATTTAACGCAGTCGCAGCAATCATTAAGTCGGCGCCGACATGGCACAACGTGGCAGACAGGACCCACCAGGTTCTGGCATCTTTCGGCGAAAACGGCAGAATTCGATCTGAAAACTGCACTTCGGTCGTGTTCAGCCATGCCCTAAAGCATTTCGAGATTAGTTTGAGACATATCCGGCAGCTTTGAAGTAGTTCCAGCACTCTGTGGGATCGTATAGGTCGCAGATTTGTCCGATGGCTTCGAACACGGCAGTGAACGAGCGTGCGCCGACGCGCCGGAGAT
>JBGCEM010000222.1:0-5229 GCA_045106335.1 Paracoccaceae bacterium
AAGGCGAAATTCTGGGTATCGGCGGCGTCGCGGGCAACGGTCAGGATGAACTGCTGGCGGCTTTGTCCGGCGAGGCGCGCGCCCCTACCAATATGGTGCACTTCAAGGGCACAGACATAGGCCGCATGGGGCCCGTGAAGCGCCGGATGATGGGGCTGCTGACCGCCCCCGAAGAGCGTCTGGGCCATGCCGCCGCCCCCGATATGTCATTGATCGAGAACGCAATGTTGACCGGAGCCGCCCGCGAGAAACTGGAACGGGGCGGGTTTCTCAATTGGCCCGCAGCCAGGACCTTTGCCGAGCGTATCATCGAGGTATTTGACGTACGCACCCCCTCGGCAGGCAATGCCGCCCGGTCGCTGTCGGGCGGAAACCTGCAAAAGTTCGTCATCGGCCGCGAGGTCTTGCAACGCCCAGAAGTTCTCGTGGTCAACCAACCCACTTGGGGGGTCGATGCCTCTGCCGCGGCGGCCATTCGGCAGGCCCTGCTTGATCTGGCAGAGGCCGGGGCCGCGCTGATTGTCATCAGTCAGGATCTGGACGAATTGATGGAAATATCGGACGATTTCGCTGCCCTCAACGAAGGGCGTCTATCGCCACCCCACCCCACCAATGGTCTGACGGTGGACCAGATTGGCCTGATGATGGGCGGCGCGCATGGGATGGAGGTGGCCCATGTCTGATCTGTTGGCCCGCACAGCCCCACCCTGCCCGATGCCGCACACGGAAGGACAAGACCCATGATCCGGTTTGAAAAACGACCGCAGCCCAGTAGGCTGTTTGCCTATGCAACGCCCGTGCTGGCGGTTCTGGCGACGTTCTTTTTCGGCGGGTTGCTGTTTGCAGTGCTGGGCAAGGACCCGGTACAGTCGATCCTGACGATCTTTTGGGAACCACTGTTCGGGGAGTTCTCGTTTTTCTACCGGCCACAATTGCTGATCAAGGGCGCGCCTTTGGTGCTGATTGCGATCGGCCTCAGCCTTGGGTTCAAGGCGGGCATCTGGAACATCGGCGCCGAGGGGCAATATATCATGGGCGCGCTTTTTGGCGCGGGCGTGGGGCTGGCATTCTATCCCGCAGAAAGCGTTTTAATCTTTCCCGCCATGGTTTTTGCAGGCGCGTTCGGCGGCTGGCTGTGGGCGATGATCCCCGCGCTGCTCAAGGTGAAGTTCGGCACCAATGAAATCCTCGTCTCGCTGATGCTGGTCTATGTGGCGGAACAATTTCTAGCCTCCATGTCCTTGGGATTAATGAAAAATCCCGAAGGCTTCGGCTTTCCCGGTTCGCGCAATTTGCAGCAATACCCGTCCGCACATAACGCCGATATCATCGCCAATTCGGGGATGCATTGGGGGGTGGTCGCCGCCCTAATCGCGGTGATTTTTGCATATGTTTTGCTGACCCGCCACCGTTTGGGCTTTGCCATTCGTGTTACCGGGGACGCGCCCCGCGCGGCTGCATTTTCCGGCGTGAACCCCACGCGTTTGGTGCTGTTTTGCCTTGGCACCTCGGGCGCTTTAGCCGGACTTGCAGGCATGTTCGAGGTGGCAGGGCCCGCAGGTCAAATCACCATTGAGTTCAATGTGGGCTATGGATTTACCGCGATCATCGTCGCCTTCCTGGGTCGTTTGAACCCTATCGGGATCTTGCTGGCAGGTGGGTTAATGGCGCTGACATATATCGGTGGGGACATCGCACAATCCAACCTGGGCCTGCCCGCAGCCGCAATCCAAGTCTTCCAAGGCATGCTGTTGTTCTTTTTGCTCGCGATTGACGTTTTCACGAATTACCGCCTGCAACGCACCAAAAAGGCCACCACATGACCCAGCTTTCCCAACCCATGAGCCTTTAGATGGATCTGTCCTCAATCTCTCTTACGCTGTTGATGGCGACGCTGATGGTGGCCGCCACGCCTATCTTGTTCGCTGCGATCGGTGAACTGGTGGTCGAAAAGGCCGGGGTCTTGAACCTTGGGGTTGAGGGCATGATGATCACTGGGGCGGTTTGCGGATTTGTGGTCACCATCGAAACGGGCCAACCCTTTTGGGGGTTTGCTGCCGGTGCCGCTGGGGGCGCTGGACTGTCGATGTTGTTTGCGTTTCTGACGCAAGTAACCTTGGCCAATCAAGTGGCTTCAGGGCTTGCGTTGACACTGTTTGGGCTGGGGTTGTCATCGCTGTTGGGGCAATCTTATGTGGGCATGAAACCCGTGCGCACCCCCGATCTGTTCCCCGAGACATGGGCAGATTTTCCTGTCCTTGGCCCCATTCTGTTTTCCCATGATTTGATTCTATATCTTGGGCTCGGTCTGGTTATCGCCACCTGGGCGGGCTTGAAATTCACCCGCGCCGGGCTGATCTTGCGATCTGTAGGGGAAAACCACGATGCTGCCCATGCGCTGGGGTATAAAGTCGTGCGGATCCGCACACTGGCGATCCTGTTTGGCGGGGCCTGTGCCGGTGTCGGTGGGGCTTACTTGTCGCTGGTGCGGGTGCCGCAATGGACGGAAGGCATGACAGCAGGCATCGGCTGGATAGCCCTTGCGCTGGTGGTCTTTGCCAGTTGGAAACCGGGTCGGGTGCTGCTGGGTGCCTATTTATTTGGCGGTCTCGATCAATTGCAGCTGCGCCTTCAAGGGGCAGGCGTTGCGATTCCAGTCGAATATCTGGCAATGTTGCCTTATGTGATCACGATTGTGGTCCTTGTCATTTTGTCTACGGACAGGTCCGGGGCGCCTGCCTCGCTTGGCCGCAGTTTTCATGCCGCGCAATAGCGGCTTATCTACACGGGGAAGATATCTATGAAATTCACTACACTTTTGGCGACCGCCGCGATGGCCTTGGGGCTTGCGAGCAGTGCAGTTGCAGATGGGCACGAAAAAACCAAAGTCGGTTTTGTCTATGTCGGGCCCGTCGGCGATGGCGGCTGGACCTATGAACATGATGTCGGGCGTTTGTCGGTCGAAGAGCATTTTGGCGATCAGGTCGAAACTGTCTTCGTCGAAAACGTAGCCGAAGGCCCAGACAGCGAACGCGTGATGACGCAGATGGCGTTGGAAGGCGCGGATCTGATTTTCACCACGTCCTTTGGCTTTATGGATCCCACCATTAACGTGGCCCAAAAATTTCCAAATGTGAAATTTGAACACGCCACGGGCTATAAGCGCGCGGACAATGTGTCGACCTATTCGGCCCGGTTTTATGAGGGTCGCGCCGTTCAGGGCCACATTGCGGGTAAAATGACTAAGACCAATACGATTGGGTATATCGGCTCGTTCCCAATCCCCGAGGTCATCCGTGGCATCAATTCCGCCTATCTGCATGCCAAGGCGGTCAACCCGGATGTCGAGTTCAAAATCATCTGGGTCTACACTTGGTTTGACCCGGCCAAGGAAGCCGATGCTGCCAAAGCCTTGATTGACCAAGGCGCGGATGTGGTGCTGCAGCACACAGATTCCACGGCTCCGCAGGCCGCAGCGCAAGAAGCGGGCGGCGTAGTGACCTTTGGTCAAGCCTCCGACATGGCGGAATACGGGCCCCTGCCCCGCGTGTCCTCGATCATCGACAATTGGTCGCCCTACTATATTGCCCGCACACAAGCGGTCATTGATGGCACATGGTCCAGCGTCGACACCTGGGACGGCATTTCCACTGGCATGGTGGAAATCGGCGAAATCACAGACGCCGTGCCCGCAGATGTGAAGCAAGAAGCCCTGGACATGATCGAAGCGATGCGCAGCGGAGCCTATCACCCGTTCACCGGGCCGATTGCCAAACAGGACGGCTCGGTCTGGTTGGCCGAAGGTGAGATCGCCGATGATGGCACCTTAGCGGGGATGAATTTCTACGTCGAAGGACTCACCGGAGATATCCCCCAATAAGCACGTGTGTTGCGATCGCACCAAGAACGTCCGGCCGATAAAATAGATCGCAATTGCCCAAGCTGTAAACAACATGCCTAAAATCATAGACCCCCGAGCTTTCGCCGGGGGTCTTTTTGCAAGGCGTCGCAGGTCTGGCCTTTGAATAAGACCATATGAGCATTTTGCGGCAGGGCCAGCACCTGTGGTTTTTTCGGCGAACATAGATTTGTTCGACGGAGGAAACGAGAATGAACAAGACGCTTTATGTGGGGCTGGACGTCCACAAGGATACGATTGTGGTCGCAGTGGCCGAGGATGGGCGCGGCGGTGAGATCAGGTTTCACGGCACCATTGCCAATTCGGCGGATGCCGTGCTGCGCCTGACAAAGACGCTGAACAAGGCAGGACACACACCCTCGTTTTGCTATGAAGCCGGGCCTTGCGGTTATGGGTTGTACCGACACCTCATCAAGCTCGGATTTGAATGCGCCATTGTGTCGCCCGCGATGATCCCACGTAAAGTGGGGGATCGGATCAAGACGGATCGGCGTGATGGTGAGCCATGTGGTCGCCATTGGTTCAAGATCCATGGCGAACGATGTTGGCGCGACTTATCGGCATCCTCCGAAAGAAGGACATCCATACCTCAAGCGTTCGGCGCACCTGCCGCAAGGGATAAGAGACAATGGCTGGAAAGCACAGACACGCCTCTGCAAAAGGTATCGTGCTCTGAGCCGAACCGGAAAACCACAACCCTGCGTACTGGCCGCCATCGCACGGGAATTGGCTGGGTTCGTCTGGGATATTGCAAGGAAAACGCCAATCACGGCCGAAACGGGCCGTTCAGACTGCCTGTGCAGTCCGCTGGAGATGGCGGCCATTGTTGGGGAAATCCTCGGAGTGCGTTGGGGCACATACCCGCTCTTAGAGAGAGGCAAGCCCGCGTCGCATAAGGCAAGATCCTTCTCGGGACATTTCCTACGGAAATACCCTGCCAGGCAATGGGTAACCAACCCGCGGATGAGAGCATGACAACACGCATGTGCGGCACCCGTCTCCAACACCTGCACAGGCTACATATTTTGACCAATCCACGCCAGTGGGGTAGTCTCATCGTGCCGAGAAGATCAAAAACGCTCATGAGAGAGTGTTCAGACGGCCTCAGAGCCGCTTTCAAGATCCGCGACACGGCTTTGAAAAGACGGCGTCGCCCGCCATTTATGCACAGTATGTGGCCGGCCCATCTTTCAAAAAACACTTTATCCACCACAGCCAAATTGCCGGAATGACAGCGGTCTGTGGAACAATTCCGTCTCGTTTTCAACTTGGACCCAGAGATCGCTCGCATGGCCGACTGGAAAAAGAAG